>JBFHGF010000256.1:0-5065 GCA_041583335.1 Bacteriovoracaceae bacterium | reverse complement strand
TTAAAGAACAGGATGCGGCAATTATCAACTTTGATCATCCCCACTCTCAGGAGTTAATTCAATTTTGTCTCGACAGCTCACCCAAAATTCCTTGCATCATCACTGGTGAAGAAGAACAACTTTATCAGGCCAAACACCAATTCAAAACCCATGGATTACTTGACTATTTCAATCACCAAGATGATATAGAGGTCTTGTGGCAGAAGATCAGTCGCTTCACTAAACTTCATCGCAGAAGTCTAAAAAAGAGGGAGTACTGCAAGGTCAATACGAATTTCTTCTTCTCAAGTAAGAACGTCATTTGCGATATTTATCTACGAGTGAGAGAGAATAAGTATATTAAAATTTTTAATCGCTATGACCAAATTGATTTCGACGATATAAAGAAATATGCCAATAAAGATATTGAATACCTCTATGTTAGGGAAAGAGATTTCTCTCTTATCATGAAGAAACTCGTTGAACAACTGCGCCCTCTCATGAGTGTCAACTCAAACTTACTTGTGAAAGGTAGTTTAGAGTCCACCTTCTCTATTCAAATTCAAGAAACCGTTTCCGAAAGTATTCGCAAGCTAGGCCTCAGTATGGAGGCCATTGAAATGACCAATCTTGCGATTAATTCCACAATGGATATCATCAAGACCCACGAAGAGATTTTTAAAGTTTTTCAAAAGGCGATCACTGGCAAACATTATATTTCGGAGCATAGCTTTCTCTTGGCCTATATCTCCTGTTCTCTTTTAAGAGAGACTCCCCATAATCATAGGAATAATAACCTCTCCCTGATCATTGCCTCTTTCTTCCACGACATTTGCTTGGATACGGAAGAGGAAGCAAGAATTCAAAAAAATGATGAGTATAGATTCAAAACCCTCGGCATCAGAGAACAAGAAGATGTTCTTAATCATCCCAAGCAGGCCGCGGAATTGATTAAACGAGTAAATGGAATTCCTGATCAGGTTGAAACGATTATTCTCCAACACCATGAACAATACGATGGCTCTGGCTTCCCTCAAGGAATCGACTTCAAGAGCATTCACCCTTTAAGTGCCCTATTCAACCTCTCCCACGAACTCACCGCTCATTTTATAGAGTCAGGTCAATCCCCTCAAAGTGTGAATGACATTATTAATGAAATGATAGCGAAGTATCAAAAGGGTCACTATAAAATGGCAATCGATGCCGCCAAAGTTGTTTTTAAGCATGAGTTGCTCATCCTTGAACTTGAAGAAGAACAAAAGAAAGCTGTATAACCCATCTCCTATTTACCATCTCCCTCTCCCCTATTAGAATGGCATCGTATGCCCTTCGATATAGAATCTATATACCAAGAAACTATGGGCCTTCTCAAAGAAGGCAAACGCCCCTTTATTCGCCTCTCAGACGATGAATTAGTAGAGCTCGCCCAACATTGGACAGAGCTTAACCGAAGGGAAGCTAGGGAAGAAGAATACCTTCCCCTCCTTTGTCTCGCCGATCACTTGAGCCGCTCTCATCGGGCATTGAATGACCCCTTGGTTCACACCTTAGAAAATCGTAAAGAAGAAAACCTACTGGTTTACTCTCTTACGGCCTCCTTTAAAATTATTATTGAAGAGTGCATTCGCCAAAATGAGCGCATTCCCTTTAACTTCTTAAGCGCACTTAAGGCCCCTCTGGCCCATGACAGCTGGGAAGTTTTAGAGTGGAGCTTACGTGTAGTGGATCAGTTGGGACAACAAAGTATTTTTCTCAAGCAAGAGGTCCTCTCACGCAAACCGGGCCTGCTCCACAAACTCAATCCCAAGTCCAAAAATATATTTGAACTTATCAATATGCTCGAGCGCAGATGGAGTCCCTAGGAGTAGACCATGAGTAAGAAGAATCGTGATGAAACAGAGGCGTTCTACCAAAAGCTCATGCAGGCCACCAATGCTGTGGACGCTCCCCACTTTGGCCGCCAACCTGAAGAGCAAAGGCAGGTTAATATTCGCCGTGATGACTCTGTCTCCCCAGGAATGTTTAAGCCTGACCCTCTTAACCCCGGCCATTACAAGGCCCATGAAGTTACGATCAGGGCCATGAGAAAAGATCTCTTTGTGGGTGGTAGTGATGAGTTTATTGACCTCGAAAAACCATACACCTGTCAGAAATGCGGTCAAAATCTTGACATTCAGTTCTGGGTCTTCTGTCCTTACTGCGAAGCTTCCTTTCCAAAAGACTTAGAATAGCGTCAAAACCTCAATTTTACGGTCCTTTTCATTGTGCCGAGTCATATGGCCGTCATCTTTTGTTAGAACTAACCCCTTTACGATTGGCCTGCAATATAGGATTTTCTTACACTACAACAATAGGCGAATTCCTTAACGGGAGAACTGGAGTAAATAGGACGTGTATCCAGATCAAACAAAGAGGAATAACACAACATTTACAATGACCTTACTGAGGAGTTAGATCCATGGGAACAGTACAGAGACACAATTCGCATTTAAGTGATGAGCAGTTAAAGCATTTAAGAGATATTCTTCTTTCTCAGAAAGAGGATATTCTCAACAAGATTTCAGATCAGACTCAATACGCATTAGATCCAAACGAACAAAAAGAGCAAGTGGATGCGGCCAATAACAACCGCGAAAAGGAACAAGAAGCAAGACTTCTTAGCCGTCAAGGTTTCCTCGTTAAGAAGATCAGTAAAACTCTTCTCGACATGGAAAACGAAGAGTACGGACTATGTAAGGAATGTGATTGCGAAATTCCTTATGAAAGACTTCTTGCTCGTCCCGTTGCGGAGATGTGTATTACTTGTAAAGAAGATTCAGAAATGTCTGAACGTTCAAAACTTTATAAGAAAGTATCGAAGTCTCTTGGGAAAACCGCTCAAGAGTACGGACGCGCATAATTTAATTAAGAAAGCAAAGGAGGGTCGATACACTGACCTTCCTCTTTTTTTATGTCCCTTCAAAAAGACTTTATCGATCTCATCGTGGATGAGTTTTATCGGGTGGCCACAACAGATATTCTAATAGGTCATCAATTTAGAAAGATTGCCTTAAAGGAAAACTCTAAAGGCCATCCTCTTAGACCTCCTATGGAGGCCTTCGCCCACCATCTCCCGCGCATTAAATCCTTTTGGTATATCCAGCTCTTGGGAGAAGCAAAAGATCCAAATGAGCCCCCCTTTGATCTTATTCAAGTGCATCGTGCCCTCTCTATTCGCATGGGAGAACTTAACCGTTGGCTTGTGCTCTTTCGTGAAGTTTTAAATCGAGAAATAAGGGGAAAGAACGAAGAGATTCAAATTCTTGCCCAACAATGGGAAGCGAAAATTCAACTCTTTGAAGATAGATTTAAAAGAACTCTATTTCTTGCCAGGTCATAGATCACAATCTTTAGGATGAGCAGGTTTTTTAGCATCAAAGGCCTTTACCACATAGTCTTCAAGCACAGGCTCATTGGTCACATCATCAAAGACCCAATTATAGGCGTACCACTGACCAATTTCCTGAGCGGCCAAGCATGCCTGCTTGGTATGTTCATACTGAAGGGTGATTAATTCAACCAGACGGACTTTAATGCGCTTACCACTTCCGGCCACACAGCCCTCTTTACGGTAATGGCCACACAATACCCTTTTAGTCTGTCCCTCTGGGGTATCAGGAATAAAGACCAATTCAATTTTAGGATCAAAGCTCTCGGCCTTCTTCCACATATCGATCGGTCCCAAAAGAACTTCCTCTTTTGAGCAAGAACAGGAAGCGAGTCCTAACAGAAGAATAAGACCAATTACTTTATTCATTAAATCTTCCTTACCTGTGGGGCCAAAGCTTTAGCGACGGCCAACTTTTCCTTTTAACTTTGCTTTCTTCTTATAGCGAGGAGTTTTCTTACCCGAGGCCGCAGACTTCTTCTTAACAGGCTTCTTCTTCTCTGGAGCTTTAGCAACTGCCGATCTCACCTTTGATTTCTTTGTGGTCTTAGCTTTCAGGTTAAGTCCAGTAGGCTCCAATGTTTTTAGCGCCAGTGAACTTTGAGAGAGGATGGCCTCATTAATTCTGGCCATCAATTTAATATCAGCACTTGTCACAAAATTATAAACTTTACCTAGCTTCCCCTCTCTTCCAGTACGCCCACAGCGGTGGACATAGTAAACGGCCTCAAAAGGAAGATCATAGTTAAGAACCCAAGAAAGTCCTTTGACATCAAGTCCACGAGCGGCAATATCAGTGGCCACAAGAACTCCACCTTTCTCTCTAAATTCATTAAAGGCCTCACGCCTTTCTTTTTGGGTAAGTCCACCATGAAGGACATTAATACGACGACGAGGAAACTTCTGAGCAAGCAGGTTATAAACCTTAACGGCCTCTTCTTTGCGGTTAATAAAGATCACACCAGTTCCCTTGCCTTCTTTGGCCAAGAAGGACTCAAGCATAAGGGGTTTCTCTTTCATGCCCAAGGCAAGGTTATAGGTTTCAATATTTCTTTTGAGCTGAACTCCACCTTGGCAAACCACTTCTTTGAATTGGTACTCAGGGAAGACTTCACCCAAGAAGTTCTGATACTGAGCAGGCCATGTGGCCGAGAAAAGTCCAATTTGTACCGGGAACTCACGAAACTCTTTCTTAATCAATTCATGAATGCGCACGATATCTTTGGTAAATCCCATATCGAGAAGTTGATCCGCTTCATCAAAGACCAGCATTTCCAGTAGAGTCGACTTAACTTCCCCTCTTTCAAGAGCACTTTTTAGGCGTGAGGGAGAAGAGACGAGAATATCGTAGGCCTCATCGGCAATACGGCGAGAGATTTTCCCCTTATCTCCCCCTGTCAGTGTTCTAATTCTCAGTTTGGCATTGTGGGCAATCGACTTGAGAACCTTATTAACCTGCTGATTAAGTTCACGCGTGGGGGTAAGAATAATGGCACGAGGGGCACCAATCTGTAACTCCATGGGAATATCATCATCATTCATTTTCAAAAGTTGAAAGATAGGTAGAGCATAAGAGAGGGTCTTTCCGGTACCCGTTTGGGCCAAGACAGAGACACTCTCCCCTTTAAAGATTTCAGGAATCACCTTTCCTTGCACTTC
>JBFHGF010000255.1:0-5074 GCA_041583335.1 Bacteriovoracaceae bacterium | reverse complement strand
GGATGCTGATATATACGGTCCATCTATGCCTTTGTTACTAAATCAAAAAGGAGCGAAGCCACAAGCTACTGAAGATAAGAAAATTAAGCCTCTTGAGGCCTATGGGATGTCTTTTATCAGTTTTGGTCTTTTCATTAATGAAGAAGATCCGGTTATTTGGCGTGGGCCAATGCTTGGAGGTGTGTTGAATCAATTTTTCTTTGATACAGATTGGGGAAAACTTGATTACCTAATTATCGACCTCCCTCCTGGAACAGGAGATACTCAGCTTTCTCTTGTTCAAAATACTGAAGTCGATGGCGTTGTTGTTGTATCTACCCCACAAGATGTGGCCATTGCAGATACGATTAAGGGACTTAAAATGTTTCAACAAGTAAATATTCCTATCACGGGTATGGTTGAAAATATGTCCTATTTCGCTCCAGAAGATTCTGATAAGACTTATTATATCTTTGGGAAGGACGGAGTAAAAAATGCAGCTGTTGCTCAAAAGGTTCCTTTTCTTGGTGGAGTGCCACTTGAGATGGGAATGAGAGAGTCTTCCGACGAGGGTCTTCCTTATATGGCCAATGATAAGAATAAAAGATTAACGGGATGGAAATCTTATATGGAAATTGCCGAAAATGTGGTTAAAATCGTAGGTGAAGAAAAAAAGGGAATCTTTAAAAAACTTTTCAAGTAGGCCAAATTGTCGCTGATTAAGACCATTTCCGACCAGGTACATCTTGGTTTTACGGGCAGAATTAATATTCTGACCAAAGATACAGGTAAGTACTTAGGTCGCATTATTCTAAGAGAAGGTCTTATTGTTTTTTCTCAGTTTAAAGATACGATGGGAAAGCCTTCTCTTTATCATTGTTTGATCGAGGATCTTGAAGAGGATCACTTAAAATTTGCAGTTGAGCCTGAAGTCGTTGGGGATAATGAAGTTATCTTTACTCTTGAGTATCAAGAATTCGTTGATACGGGGCAGAAGATTTTTCAGGCTTATCGTTCATCTAAAAAGTTTAGACCGCCCGGAGATATAAGGTTGATTATCAACCCTGACTTTGTTGCAAAGGGTCAGCCTGTAACTTATGTAGAATTCGAACTTCTGGGAACAATTTCTGATTTTAGTAGAGTTTCAGATATATTTAATGAATCGAAACTATTAGAATACCAAATTAGCAATGCGCTCGTCAGTCTTAGACAAAAAGGTGCGCTTAAAGTTGTTGGCAAAAGAGCTTAGGCATAAGGGGCAGATATGAAATCTCAAGTTCATAATGAAGGTGAGTTAAAAGAACTTAAAGTTGAAATTGAAAAAGATGTTGTTGAGTCATTGGAAGTCATGTCAAAAAAGTCCGGTATTCCACTTCAGGATCTCGTGGTTATCGCATTAAAGAGGTTTAGAGCTTCACATGGTGACTATATGGGTAAAACACCTCTGTCCTAACCTTAATAACCAAATTAATAAATCGATTATTTAAGCAGTAGGTACTGTTTCGCACAATTGTGTTTAATTATAAAAGCGATGCCTTGCATAGTCGTAGCCTATTATCTGATAGGTAAAAACTAATATCAATTTATTTACAATTAGAAGAAGATAACTCCATTGATTAGAGTATGACTTTTTAGTCTAAGGGCAAAACTTTAAAAAGGAGTTCGTAATGAAAACAAAGGCACTAGTATTGAGTACCTTGTTGGCCGTAACCGGATGTTCATCCAACTCTTCACATCATGAGGAAATGGAAATGAAAAAAGGTGATGCGAGACCAATGAGTTTTTGGTGGCCCAATAAGTTGGACCTGTCACCATTGCGCATGCATTCTGAAAAATCGAACCCTATGGGTGAGAAGTTTGACTATGCAAAGGCATTTAAAAAATTGGACCTTGATGCTGTTAAAGCTGATCTAAGAAAAGCTCTAACTGACTCTCAAGAGTGGTGGCCAGCAGATTGGGGACACTATGGACCATTCTTTATTCGTATGGCCTGGCATGGAGCTGGTACCTATAGAGTAACAGATGGACGTGGTGGACAAGCTGGTGGGCAACAAAGATTTGAGCCTCTTAATAGCTGGCCAGATAACGTGAGCTTGGACAAAGCGAGAAGGCTTCTTTGGCCTATTAAGAAAAAATACGGAAAAAGTATTTCATGGGCCGACCTTATGGTTCTTGCCGGTAACGTATCATTAGAAGATATGGGTTTCAAAACATTTGGTTTTGCCGGTGGACGTGAAGATGATTGGGAAGCTGATCATGTCTATTGGGGTAGAGAAAAGAAGTGGCTCGGAAACAAAGAAAGATTTCATGGTGGAAAGCATAAACTAGAGAAACGTTTGGCCGCAACTCATATGGGACTTATCTATGTGAATCCAGAAGGACCAAATGGAAAACCTGATCCGCTAGAGTCGGCGAAAAGAATTAGAATTGCCTTCGGAAGAATGGCCATGAATGACGAAGAAACAGCTGCACTTATTGCTGGAGGACATACTTTTGGTAAAGCACACGGTGCCCATAAGCCAGATGAATGTTTAGGGGCGGATCCTGCTGCTGCTGCAACTGAGCAACAAGGCTTTGGTTGGAAAAACAAATGTGGGAAAGGGCACTCCGAAGATACGATTACATCAGGTCTAGAGGGAGCTTGGTCAACATCGCCAACAGCATGGACAATGAACTATCTCGAAAACCTTTATGGGTTTGAGTGGGAACTTACAGAAAGTCCTGCCGGAGCACACCAGTGGAGACCTAAGAGTAAAGCTGCTGATCATCTTGTTCCAGATGCACACATTGAAGGAAAGAGAAATCCTCCAATGATGTTCACAACAGATATCGCGATGAAAGAAGATCCTGGGTTTCGCAAGATTACAGAGGGGTTTTTGAAAGATCCTAAGAAATTTGAACTAGCTTTTGCGAAAGCCTGGTTTAAGTTAACTCATAGAGATATGGGTCCAAGAGCGCGCTACATTGGTAAAGAGATTCCAAAAGAAATTCTTACATGGCAAGATCCAGTTCCTGCTGTAGATCACAAACTAATCTCAAACTCAGAAACTAACGACCTGAAAGGAAGAATTCTTAAATCAGGACTTTCTGTATCTGAACTTGTTAGAACAGCTTGGTCTTCAGCCTCATCATTCAGAGAAACTGATATGAGAGGAGGAGCAAATGGAGCAAGAATTCGTTTAGCTCCTCAGAAAAATTGGCCCATTAATGATCCTGCAGAACTTGATAAGGTAATTGCTAAGCTAGAAAAGATTCAAAAAAGCTTTAATCGCTCACTTCCAAAAGGAAAGAGGGTTTCACTTGCTGACGTCATTGTTCTCGGTGGTGCTGCTGCAATCGAAAAAGCTGCTGCTGATGCAGGATTCAAAAATGTCAAAGTTCCTTTTAAGCCAGGACGTATGGATGCTTCACAAGAGCAAACAGATGTAACCTCTTTTGCTTACCTAGAAACTTTTGCTGATGGATTTAAAAACTACTTCAGTATGGAGAATGATCGTTCACCAACATGGATGCTTGTAGAGAAAGCGGACCTACTAGGACTTACCATTCCTGAGATGACTGTCCTAATTGGTGGCATGAGAACAATGGATGCGAACTACCAAGGTTCAAAACATGGTGTTCTAACAAGCAGACCAGGTACACTTTCTAATGACTTCTTTGTAAACCTTCTTGATATGTCTACGAAGTGGATGAAGTCAAAAGATACAAAAGGTGTGTATCAGGGAGTAGATCGTAAGACAGGTAAAGCCAAGTGGACTGCAACTCCTGTAGATCTTGTTTTTGGATCTAACTCTGAGCTAAGGGCCGTTTCAGAATACTATGCTGCTAACGACAGTCGTAGAACTTTTATCAATGACTTCGTTAAGGCATGGACAAAAGTAATGCAAGCAGATCGTTTTGATCTAAAATAATTTTAAAAGGTCCACTTAACGAAAGTAGGTGGACCAATTTTTTGGATAAAGCATGAAAACAACACTTACACTCGGCACTTTGTTAACAATGATTTCCTTGCATGCCAAAATGCATATTGTGACAACGATGAATTCGAATAATGGCAAGTCCATGGTTTTTAACCCTACTTACATTAAAATTGCTGTGGGTGATGAAATAAAGTTTGTTCCAAAAAGTAAGGGACATACTTCCAAGTCACTTTTTGTACCTGAGGGAGCAACAACTTGGGCGGGAAAAGATAGTAAAGAGATTACGGTTAAGTTTACGAAAGAAGGCCTGTATCTCTATGACTGTAAGAATCATGGAGTAATGGGAATGATAGGCCTAATCGAAGTCGGTGAAGCAAAAAACAAAGAAGAGGTTGTCGATTATTACATGAAGCACAAAACAAAAATTGTCATGAATAAGAATCGACTTGATGAGTACTTAATCAATAATTAATAACTTATAGGTTAGACGATAGTTACAAACTATCGCTTCATAATGAAACAATATGTGAAAGAACCTTGAAAAAGGTATATGATAGATTTAATTTTTAGCAGATAATGCTTATCTCATTTCAATAAATAATGGAGGAATTATGCAAAACATTATCAACATGGATGCACCAGAATTTACAGCACAAGCTTACCACAATGGTGATTTCAAGACTGTTACAAACAAAGACCTAGAAGGAAAGTGGTCAGTATTTTTCTTCTACCCGGCCGACTTTACATTTGTTTGCCCAACTGAGTTAGGTGATATGGCCGACAAATATGAAGAGCTTCAAAAAATGGGTGTTGAAGTTTACTCAGTATCTACAGATACTCACTTCACTCACAAAGCATGGCACGATACTTCAGATACAATTAAGAAAATTAAGTACCCAATGCTTGCTGACCCAACAGGTGCCCTTTCAAGATACTTTGGCGTTATGATCGAAGAAGAAGGTCTTGCTTATAGAGGGACATTCGTAATTAACCCAGAAGGAAAAGTAAAAATTGCTGAAATTCATGATAATGGAATTGGGCGTAACGCTGATGAATTGTTAAGAAAAATTCAAGCGGCTCAATTTGTTGCTTCCCACCCTGATCAAGTATGTCCAGCTAAATGGACTCCTGGTGCAGATACACTTAAGCCAGGGCTTGATCTTGTAGGTAAAATC
>JBFHGF010000254.1:0-5115 GCA_041583335.1 Bacteriovoracaceae bacterium | reverse complement strand
GTCAATGCGGTCCTCACCATTTGGACCTCTGTATCTTTTCTTATCCTTCTTTTCAGTTTCAACAAAATTAAAGAAATCAGAACCCTCATGTCTCTGGTTCTCATTGGATTTCAAATCCCCTCTATCGTGCAACTAACCTTAAATGGCCCTTTCATTAATCACCCCTATTTCTCTGCCAGTTCACCTATGACCATATCTTTCTTTCTTATGATGGGTGCTCACAATTATTTGGCCAATCAAAAGTACTTTTTAGCAAAGTGCCTCTCTTTCTATACTTACTTTATTGCCACCACGATTCCGATTCTTGGGCTATGGGGTTTCCTCTTTCAAAATGTGACTCTCCTTACTCAAAGTGATGAAAATCACGCGATTGGATTTTCTGCGGGGACTCTCTTTCTTTCCTCTACCATTTTAGCGATTACTTCGATTACCCATCTTAGAAAAGATTATGATTATCTCAAAATAAAGGCCTTTTTCTACAGCTTCAAGTTCTTCTACTTCCAGCTACTAGGGACTTCCATTTTATCTATTCCCCTTATTAAAAGTTATAATTGGAATCCCTTTCCGGCCATTAGCTTCGGCTTTCTTGTCATCAATCTTTTCACCATAATCTTTGCAAGGAAGTGGATCGAGCAGAAGGCCAAGGAAGAAAAAGTTACGATTTGCAGTTGGAAAAATACCATTCGTAGTGATGACCACAACAGTCAGGAATGGTTAGATGTAAGCCAGTACCTTAATGAAAAAGGCTTTATTGTAAGTCACGGAATTTCCCCTCAGGCCGTTGAGGAAAGAAAAGTATCAGCAAAGAAAGCGTCCCAAGGCTTTCACAAGAAGTAGTTACTTCGCTAAGAGCATAGAACCTAGCAAAATTGCCCCAGCAGTAAAGATGGCGGTATTGGCCACATTATCATTGATTCGAAACATCGGATGGTGGGGTGACTGTTGGTTGGGAATATTGGGCGTCGGCTCCATGGGCAGTTTATTTGCGGCCAGACCAAGATCTTTCATATTGAAGACTTTTCCTTCAACCATTTCAAGAACTTTTACACTCTTCTTTTCTTCACCAACCCGGGCCGTTTTCTGAGTCTGCCTTACATTGATATGATAAATCTGATCATAATCAATCTTACTCATATCCATAGAAGACTTATTCACCAAGGGGAAGGCCATTTTCTGTCCTTTGGAATTACTAAAAATAAAGTAGTGCTTATAAGGCAGACCAAGCTTAGGATTCGGCTTCACAAAGCGCCCAACAATCTGATGAGATTTCGACAAAGAGACTTCTTCTTTTTCAGCATGAATGATGGGAGAGAAAGAAGAAAAAAAGAGGGCCATGGCCAAGAGGATTGAGTTCATAGTTTACCTAAAAAAAAGGCCCTCTCTATTGAGGAGAGGGCCAAAATAGTATCTGCTTATTGAAGCTTTCGAATAGTATACTGAAGAATACCACCATTTTTAAAGTAGTTTAATTCATCTTCCGTATCTAAACGAGATAGGAGCTTCGTGGTCTTAGATGATCCATCTTTGTAATCAATGGTCATCTCCAATTCTTGACGAGGTGCAAGCTTATCACCAAGCAACTTAATCGATATCTCTTCTTCTCCCGTTAGATTGAAACTTTTGCGTGTTTCACCATTTTGAAACTGAAGCGGAAGAACGCCCATTCCAATAAGGTTGGAGCGGTGGATACGCTCAAAAGACTCTACAACAACGGCCTTTACCCCTTGGAGATAAGTCCCCTTCGCTGCCCAGTCACGAGAAGATCCCGTACCGTATTCTTTGCCACCAATAACAACTAATGGCCTACTCTCACCTTTGTATCTTTCGGCAGCATCCCAAATCGACATTTGGTCACCAGAGGGAATATGCTTGGTATAGCCACCTTCTACTCCGGGAACCATTTCATTCTTAATGCGGATATTGGCGAATGTCCCTCTCATCATCACTTCGTGATTACCACGACGAGATCCATAAGAGTTCCAATCCTTTCTCTCAACACCATTGGACGTTAAATATTCAGCTGCTGGTGAACCTACTGCAATATTTCCCGCAGGGGAGATATGATCCGTAGTTACCGAGTCACCAAGAAGAGCAAGAACGCGGGCCTTCTTCACTTCAAAGCCTTCAACAATTCCATCTTTCATATTCTCAAAGAAAGGAGGATTTTGGATATAAGTTGATTGGGCATCCCAATCAAACATTTCGCCAGTAGGTGCATCAACGGCCTTCCAGTGAGAATCACCTTCAAAGACATTAGCATAACGCTTCTTATACATTTCACTTGAGATGTGTTTAAGAACCAATTCATTAATCTCTTCATTACTTGGCCAAATATCTTTTAGATAAACATCATTGCCATCTTTGTCTTGTCCAAGAACACCACCAGCAACATCGACCAACATATTTCCCGCCAGGGCATAGGCGACCACAAGAGGCGGAGAAGCGAGATAATTGGCCTTTACATCGGGAGAGATACGCCCTTCAAAGTTTCTATTTCCAGAAAGAACGGAAGTCGCGATGATATCGTTGTCATTAATAGACTTAGAAATAGGGGCCGGTAGAGGTCCTGTGTTTCCAATACAAGTGGTGCACCCATAACCCACAAGGTTGAATCCTAGGGCATCGAGGTGTTCTTGTAATCCCGACTCTACCAAATAGTCAGTCACAACTTTTGAACCTGGGGCCAAAGAAGTTTTCACCCATGGTTTTGTTTTCATTCCCAGAGCATTGGCCTTCTTCGCCACAAGTCCTGCCGCAATCAAAACAGAGGGATTGGAAGTATTGGTACATGAAGTAATCGCGGCCACCACGACATTACCATGTTTCATTTTGTAGCTCTGCCCTTGCACATCATATTCTTTAGCAGCAAAGTCCGCTGAATACTTGAAAGTCTCATGGGCGGCCTTTTCAAAGGCCGATACAGATTCACGCAATTGGATTTTATCTTGAGGACGCTTAGGACCGGAAATACAAGGTTCAACTGTATTCATGTCAAGCTCTACAACTGAAGTAAACTCCGGCTCTACGTCAGTACCCCAGAGCCCTTGCTCTTTAGCATAGGCTTCCACTAAGGCCACCGTCTGATCTTCACGACCAGAGAACTTCATATATTCAATTGTTTTTTCATCAATAGGAAAGAATCCACAAGTTGCTCCATACTCAGGGGCCATATTGGCCAGAGTCGCACGGTCGGCCAGTGAAAGCTCGGCCATACCAGGGCCGTAGAATTCAACAAACTTTCCTACTACTCCATGGGCGCGAAGTTTCTCAACCACATTGAGAACTAAATCCGTTGCGGTAATCCCTTCTTTAAGTTTTCCATCGAGACGAAATCCCACGACTTCAGGAATGAGCATGGTCACCGGTTGTCCAAGCATCGCCGCTTCCGCCTCGATACCTCCAACGCCCCAACCAAGTACGGAGAGACCGTTGATCATCGTAGTATGTGAATCTGTTCCCACACAGGTATCAGGATAAGCTTGAGTTTTTCCACCTTCTGGTTTAGTCCAAACCACATCGGCCAAGTACTCTAAATTCACTTGGTGGATAATCCCAGTCCCCGGAGGAACCACGCGAAAGTTTTTGAAAGCCTGCTGACCCCATTTAAGGAATCTATACCTTTCCATATTTCTTTCGTATTCAATTTCTACGTTTTGCGTGAAGGCCTCTTTTGTTCCAAAGTGCTCAACCATAACGGAGTGGTCAATCACAAGGTCAACTGGGGAGAGGGGGTTGATTTTCTTTGGATCATCCCCGAGCTCTTTCATCGCTTCACGCATTGCTGCCAAGTCAACAACGGCCGGAACTCCAGTAAAGTCCTGCATCACCACGCGGGCCGGATGGTAAGCAATCTCTCGATCAGATTTCTTTGTTTTCAACCAATCATTGACCGCTACTGCATCATCCCAAACTACGGTTGATCCATTTTCATGGCGCAGTAAATTCTCCAAAAGAACCTTCAAGGACTTAGGAAGCTTATCAATATCTTTTAATCCCTGGGCCTTTGCCTCTTTTAAACTCCAGATATCGTAGGTTTTACCACCTACTTCTAAAGTCTTTTTCACTTTACTATTATTGCTCATATCAACTCACCTCGTTAAAGATTATTAAAGAAATATATTTAGTTATAGAGGCTCTCCAGAGTTACTTCAAAGCGCTATGCGCAAGCTCAGAAATAAGAAGAAGATACCTCTTATATATGCACCTATTACTATATCATTTCTCTTTAGTTTAAGGGTCCGCCATTACCCCGACAAATCTATTAAAACCATAGACATAACGGCCTTTGAGCCCCATTAAATCGCAAAAAATAGATTCAAGTAGTCAATTTCCTATGCTATGGTTTGCAGCAAATTCATGAATCAATAAATCTATTTTTTAACCATCACTTTCAAGAGGAAAATCTATGAGCTTATACTCAGATTATTTAAACGAAATAGAAGAGCGTAAAGGTCAAGGACTTCATCCTAAGCCTATTGACGATAGCGCTCTACTCAGCGAAATCATTGCTCAAATTAAAGACACAGCTAACGAGCATAGAAAAGAATCACTTAACTTCTTTATCTACAACACTCTTCCTGGAACAACGAGTGCTGCAGAAGTGAAGGCCAAGTTCCTCAAAGAAATTATCTTGGGAAGTGAAAGCGTTGCTGAGATCACACCTACTTTCGCTTTTGAACTCCTCTCCCACATGAAAGGTGGACCTTCAGTAGAAGTTCTTCTCGACCTTGCTCTTGGAGCAGATGCGACTGTAGCCAAAGAAGCGGCCGAAGTTCTTAAAACTCAAGTTTTCCTCTACGATGCAGATACCACGAGACTGGCCAAGGCCTACAAGGATGGAAATGCTATCGCAAAAGAACTTCTTGAAAGTTATGCCCAAGCAGAATTCTTCACTAAGCTTCCAGCTGTTGATGAAGAAATCAAAATCATTACCTATGTAGCGGCCGAAGGTGATATCTCAACCGACCTCCTTTCTCCAGGAAGTGAAGCCCACTCTCGATCTGACCGCGAACTTCACGGTCAGTGTTTAATCGATACAGTGGCCCAAGGAAAAATTAAAGAGCTCCAAGCAGCTCACCCTGACAAGAGAGTTATGCTTGTTGCTGAAAAAGGTAC
>JBFHGF010000253.1:0-5115 GCA_041583335.1 Bacteriovoracaceae bacterium | reverse complement strand
TTACCTTTTCCTAAAATAAAGTGAACGACAGCGGCTCCATAACTATGAGGGCGCAACACAACAGGAGCATCGTAGCTACAATTTTCCATTTTCTCTAAGATGCCCCTCGCAATAACGGGAGCAGCAACTTCAATTTCTTGAGAAGAGTCCCAAAGAACTTGATTGGGAAAATCTCCAAAGTAGTCGTCACTATGCTCATCAAAAGAAAAGCCGTGAATTAAAATATCACAACTCTCTGACGCAAATGAAGTCGTAGAGAAAATGAGAATTAGAAAAATATAAAAGCGCTTGAATCCTTTCATACTCTATAGTTCGGCAATTCTTCCTGAATCTTTATAATGACCGACTGTACTATTTTACTTAATTTTGGTGTTGATCGAGCGTTCTATTTTTTAAATATTAGGATTTAATTTTATGAGGAGGGGATAGTGTTTAACTCAAGTATGTATCTCCTCGCCTAAAAAAAGAGGAGGAAAAGACGAGGAGATACAACTTAATGATTAAATTCTTTTAATTTTTTTTCGAGTTTGTCACGCATCTTTGAGAAACTCTCGGCAAGTCCATGGGAGTTTCCAATACGTTCACCTAGCTCTTTTAAAACAAGATTTGATTTCTTAATCATTTCTCTTGTTGAGCCTGATTGATTAAGCTCTTCAATTACTGCCGAAGTTTCATCGATCAGTTGAGAAAAGCTTAGGGCCTTAAGGTAACGTGAGAGGGCGCTATCTTGAGACTGAAGATCGAGGTTTAACTTTGCAGCTCGTGCGGCGGCCTTGAAGTTAATGATGTTATTTAGAGAGGTAACGTTACTTTCTGTGTTCACTATTTTTTTACCTTTAAAAAAGTTTTTCCTGCCAAGGTGTTTTGACAGTTTCATCACACTCTTTCAATAGAGCGTTTTTAAAGGTGAACTTTTTACTTGATCTATTTTTAATATAATTTTTTAAATGTCAGATTTAGACAGAGATTTTTCGTAAAATTAGATACTTAAATAAATATTAAGTGTTCATTGAAGAAAACCATTCTATGCATTAGTTATCCTTATAACTAGGATGTGCTCTTAACTCATTGAAAGTAAGTGATGTTCAGAGAATGGGGTCATCATCAAGGCCTTTGTCATGGCGCTGGCGAATTTTTTTGTGAATGAGCCAGCCTGAAACGGCCGCAGCAAAAATGGTAAATAGGATGATATTTCCTTTTTTAACCACATCGATAACCGTCTCTCCATAAGTGAAATAGAGCCAGAAAAAGAAAACACAGCTGATGGTGCAAGCGATAAAGTCACTGATGGCAAATTTCCAAGCATTCATCTTTCCCAGTCCCGCAGTGAGGAAGAGGGCGTTGCGAACACCAAAGGGAATGAAGCGACCAATAAGTAAAGTGAGGATTCCATACTTGTGATAGAAGCCATTGATCTGGTCCAATTTTTCATCGCTAATCATTTTAGAGAAGAACTTAATTTGAAAAATCTTTTGACCTAGGTAGCGCCCCATAAAGGCATAGCAAATAATGTCGGAGATATAGGCGCCAAGAAAAACTCCAGTGAAGAGTTGGTACTTCATCTCTGGGTTTTTTATGGCCAGCAGTGCACTCGTGAGAAGCATTAAATCCTCAGACACTGGAATATTAAAACCTGCTAGAAAGAGCAGTCCAAAGTATGCGTAAGGGGCGTATTGAATATTACTTTGAACAAAATCTAAGAATGCTTCCAAGTTCTTACCTCATAAATTTATCGATGGCATCGGCGGCCAATTCAATATGGCCTTCGAGTGTGAGTCCGGAGCTCTTGCGTGGTTTCCAACTGTGGTCACCATCTTCGAGCCAAGTGAATTTAATCTTTTGAGAAAGACTATAGGAAAGGCATTCTTCCTTCGTCCCCATGGAGTCCCTTGTTCCTTGAAGGATGAGAGTAGGGCATTTCATTTCTTTGAGGTGATCGATTCGCGCTCCAGGATCTTTTCCAGGGGCGTGAAAAGGAAAGCCTAATCCAATCAGCCCTTTGGGCTTGAGTTCATCGGCAACCAAAGAGGCCATTCGCCCACCCATGGATTTTCCTCCGATATAAAGGTGAGATGACTTGGAGGAAACTTTTTTGAAAACTTCTCTCCATGAATCAAGGAGTACCTTTTGGGTATTGGGAGGTCTCTTCTTACCTGTCTCTCTTCTCTCATTCATGTAGGGAAACTCAAAGCGGATCACCTGAATTTCTCTTTTTACTAATTCTTTCGTGAGATCATTCATCCAGTCGCTATCCATAGGAGCGCCTGCGCCATGGGCCATAATGAAGATACGATTAAATTTACTGCCTGCAACTTTGAGTTTGATAAAATCCTCATGGTTTGAATACAGAACTAATATACTCATACTTTCTGTGTTTTCCAACGCAATTGAGTCGCTTTTGAAGCTATCAGGGAGTAGAAACGTCAAGTAATCGTGATGTGTAAGTAATTTTCTTTAAAATCTATAATTTAATGGGGTTACCGGTCTTGTAATTAATAAGAGTCAAATTTATTCTAAACAGCTAAAGGTATTGTCCTTTTGGGTCGAAAAGCTTCAATGAAATCAATAATTTTACGTTGCTTGTCAAAATACCTTTGTTGAAGAATGACCAAACAGCAATAACAATGAAGGCTTTGAAAAGTTTCAGGAGAAAAAAAATGAGTGATGATCGCGAATTTCCAAGTATGTATGTACCGAACCCTATTGTAATCGAGCAGACGGCGAGGGGGGAAAGGCAATATGATATCTACTCAAGACTACTTCTTGATAGAATTATCTTTCTTGGAACTCAAGTGAACGATGTCGTAGCAAACTTATTGATTGCGCAAATGCTATTTCTCGAACAAAACAACCCTGAAGATCCTATTCACTTCTACATTAACAGTCCAGGTGGTTCTGTATATGCAGGTCTTGGGATCTACGATATTATGCAACACGTTTCCTGTCCGGTTTATACTTACTGTGTAGGGATGGCCGCTTCGATGGGATCTCTTCTACTAAGTGCTGGTGAAGCTGGTTATAGGCACGCCCTTCCTCACTCAAGAATTATGATCCATCAACCACTAGGTGGAGCAAGAGGACAGTGCTCTGATATTCAAATCCAAGCGAATGAAATTCAAACATTGAAAGATCAACTTAACGGAATCTATATTAAACACTCACCCAATGAGCTCTCTAAAGAACAAATTGAAGAGTGGACAGATAGAGATAATTACCTCGATCCGGAAAAGGCGGTTTCTATGGGTCTTATCGACAAGGTGATTAACCCAAAAGGTAAAGTTAATAAGTAATAATTAAGAGATATTAAGAGCAATCAGAAGACTCAATAATAAAGGATAAAGACAATGGCCAAAGAAAAAGGCAGTTACAACAGTTCTCTTCACTGTAACTTCTGTGGAAAGTCGCAGAAGGAAGTAAAGAAACTTATTGCAGGACCAGGTGTATACATTTGTGATGAATGTATTGAACTTTGTAATGACATCATTTACGAAGACTCTCTTAAAAGTACATCAAAGGCCAGCCTTGATAATGTTCCCAAGCCTCATGAAATCAAGGAGCACTTGGATGAATATGTAATTGGACAAGATAGAGCAAAGAAAATTATTTCTGTAGCCGTTCACAACCACTATAAGAGAATTTCTCACGGTGGTGGAAAAGGTAAGGATGAAGTTGAACTTGCTAAATCAAATATCCTTTTAGCTGGACCTACAGGTTCAGGGAAGACATTGATTGCTCAATCTCTTGCTAAATATTTAAATGTTCCTTTCGCTATTGCTGATGCTACTTCACTGACGGAAGCAGGTTACGTAGGGGAAGATGTTGAGAATATTATTCTTAACCTTCTTCAGGCCTGTGACTACGATGTTGAGCGTGCTGAGCGTGGAATTGTTTATATTGATGAAATTGATAAGATTGCTAGAAAGTCTGAAAATCCATCCATTACACGTGACGTGTCTGGGGAAGGGGTTCAGCAAGCACTTCTTAAACTTGTTGAAGGTACGGTTGCTGCCGTTCCACCTAAGGGTGGACGTAAGCATCCACAACAGGAATTCATTCAAGTTAACACTAAAAATATTCTCTTTATCGTTGCTGGTGCATTTGTGGGCCTCGATAAAATTATCGAAAAACGTATGACAAAGCGTCCTCTTGGTCTTACTTCTCAGGCAAAAGATGCAGAACAGTCAGTGGTAGAGAAACTTGGTGGGATTGAAGCGGAAGACCTTACTCGTTTTGGTCTTATCCCTGAATTCATTGGACGTCTTCCTGTGAACGCCCTTCTTCAAGAGCTTGATGAAGAGGCCCTTATTAGAATTTTAAAAGAGCCAAAGAATGCCATTACTAAGCAGTACAGAAAGCTCTTTGAGATGGATGGTATCGAACTCGAGTTTGAAGCCGATGCTCTTACTGAAGTGGCAAAAATTGCCATTAAGAAGAAAACCGGAGCTCGTGGTCTACGTGCAATTCTTGAGCAGACTATGCTCGATGTAATGTATGATATTCCATCAAACGACAAAATTAATAAGGTAATTATCACTAAGGATTCTATTCTTGGAATCACTACTCCGACTTTAGAAGAAGGGGAGAGGATACAGCCACCAAAAGCGGAAGAAACAACTTTTGGCGCCAAGAAGAAGATTGAGTCAGCCTAATAGCGATTCGAAGAAAAATTAATTTCAACTTACAAAAGCTGTCATTCTAAATGGCAGCTTTTTTTTTGCTTAAAAGGTTCAAAAGTTCCTGTAAATCCATGACCATCAAACTTTAACTATTTATTTTTCTTGGAAAAGGAATGTTTTTTAGGGAAATATTGGCCACGTGTTTTTTTTTGAATTCGGCGGCCTTTTGGGGTTACAATAAAAGTAAGACTTAAGGCCAAGAGTCATGGAGGAATCTGGGTCAGGAATATTAGTCTGTAGTACAGGAGGTGCTATGTCCACGAAGTCAAATGAGAGTTCTTCTCGCTATCCTCTCTTACCACTAAGGGATGTTATTATTTTCCCTCATATGGTAGTTCCTTTATTTGTAGGCCGTGAAAAGTCTATCGCTGCTCTTGAAGAAGCAGCTAAAAATGGTAACGAACTTTTTCTTGTTACTCAAAAGGACGCCAGTGTACTT
>JBFHGF010000252.1:0-5117 GCA_041583335.1 Bacteriovoracaceae bacterium | reverse complement strand
CAAACAAACCACTTTTGGCGTTATCCATGTTGTCGATGAATCCCTCAGCCTAGGTTTTACTGTACATGATCCATTTAAAGAAAAGGAGAATGACACAAGGGCTACCACAGGACTTCAATATGTCGTAAAAGATATCCTCACTATCATGGCCGATGCTGGTGCGGACTATAATAAAAAACTTTCCAATACCGTTGCTTGGAAAGCCGCCGCACAAGTTCGCCTCTTCAGTGATTTCTATGCTCGCTTTGGTACTTTTAATGACAAAGGTACCCAACAAAAAGGTTCTGGAGTTGGCCTAGGTTGGATGCAACCTCGACTAAATGTTGAAATTGCTATGAAGAATACAGATATCCTCGAATCTGAAACGCTTAACCAAGTGAGCGAAGAGATTAAAGAATCAAGCTTTAGCCTCTCTTATAGATTTTAATTATGAGTGATAAAAAAACGGCCAGTGAAAAAGAAGATGCGATCCAAGCGGAGATTATTTCAAAAACCTACAGAGACAGGCTAAAGCTTCTAAAAAAAGCTCAAGAATTTTCTGCAGCAGATGAGATCTCTAAAGCTGTTGAACTCTACGGACAATACCTCAATGCTCTCGCCTTGTACTACAGAGTTGATGAGTCGCGCTTAAGTCCAAATTTATTTGATCCAGAAAAAGATATTGCCGAACTTTTTCTCATTAGTCACGCATACTGGGACTTGGCCAAAGCTTATGATCGAAGCCCCAACTTGCATCTTGAGTCTATGCGTTGCCTTGAACAATTTGTTAATTTCACCATTGGATACAAATATCAATATGCAAACGCCAGAACCATCAAGAGCTTTATTCGTAAGCGACTTGCTCACAACCCAGCAGCTTTCAAGCAAGCTTATGAGCGTATCCAAATCGAATCGAAAGGTTGTTTCATAAGCTCTGATATATATGGCCCCCATCATCCCATCACTCAAGAATTACGTGATTGGAAATTTACTATTCAAAACTCTTTTCTAGGGCTCTCATTCATAAAGTTTTACTATAATTACCTCTGCCCTATTTATTTTTCCTTAACCAGTAACTCCACTCTATTTCATAAAGCACTCAATGGTTTTTTTCGTTTAGCTATTAGCGTTTTCTTGTGGGTGAAGAGGAATTTTTAGATGCCTACTCTTAGAAGTCTCATCATTAAAGAGTGGTTTAAGTTTTTCCTTGGTGCTTTCCTTGCCCTATTTTTACTCATCACTGTGGCCGACCTCATTACAGGGTTCTTGCGTCAAAATGTTACCCCTCTTGAGGTCATCCTAAACCATATTCTTGAAGTTCCTGATAAATTCAAACTTATTATGCCCGTTAGCTGCCTAATGGGCTCTTTATTCAGTATTAATAAGCTTCGTAACCGCAATGAATTAACTGCAATTTTTGCAGCGGGATATTCACGTAAGCGCTTTTTCAATGATGTTGCCTCTGCAGCTTTTTTTGTGGCCGTAACTCAATTTTTTATAAGTGGCTTCATTGAACCCTATGCTATTTCTAAGAAAGATTTTCTAATAGAAGATGGTCAATCTAAGTTTAAGAATCTTAAGTCACAAGGACTCATGGCCTCGACCATTGGTTCTGGTCGAATGTGGTATAAGAGTAATAACTATTTTTTTAGTTTTTCCACATTTAATAACGCAAAAGACGCACTCTCAGATGTTTCTATTTATTTCTTTGAAAACAATAAAATCTCAACAAAAATCTCATCTCCCCAACTATCCTTTATCAATGGGAAATGGATTGCTAAAACATCAACAGTTACCGATGAACTCAACAATCTTGGTTATCCCCTTGCCCAACAAAAAGAGAGCCTCATCATACCTATTTCAGAAACTCCCTCTGACTTTAGAGAAATAGAAGCCGATATTACCACATTGAACTTTTTTGACCTTTATCACTATATCTCAAGACTCAAAAGTGGTGGCATTAATGTCGATGAGTACACTGTAATGCTCTATCAAAAAATTTCAACATGTTTAGTATGTCTACTGTTTGCTTTAGTTGCTTCCGTTGGTATTTTTAGCCCAAACCGTAGAGGTAGTTCATTTGCCAAAAGCCTAGGTGGTGTTTTCGTTTTCGTAATTCTATATTGGCTTATCAATAGTTACTTTTTAGAGCTAGGCAAAAGTTCACAAGTTTCCCCTGTCTTGGCCTGCTTTGGTGTACCTATAATATTTAGCATTTACCTTCTCTACATTTTCTATAAGAACAGAACATTAAAATGACCTTAAAAAATAAAACATTCACTATTAACTTCTTTATCATCATTATCATTGGTCTCTTTTTCTTTGACCTTGGTAATGTCAACGCTCTCAGACAGGGCACGGAAGGTTTCTATCTTCTAATTACTCAAGAGATGTATGAAGCGAAAAGCTTCTTAACCCCACTCATTTACGGAGCTCCTCACTGGAGTAAACCTCCTTTACAGTTTTGGCTTCCTCAACCTCTCTACTGGCTCTCAGATGGTAACTACTTACAGATGGGTAGGCTTTCCATCCTCCTTTTTTCACTTGTCGCTACTATAATCCTCTCCCAATGGTATGAGAGAGAGCTCAAAAGAAACTGGTATGAAGCCTTTGCTTTCTTAATTATTCCCATTTACTTCATTAAATATTCACGAATTTTTATGATGGAAATGACTCTTACCTATCTCTCTACGCTTGGTACTCTTTTTTACTACTCTTACCTCAAACGAGGAGAATGCAAGAACCTTCTTTGGGGATCTTTATTTGCAGGGCTCTCAGTGCTGATCAAGGGCCCGGTATCTCTTGCCATGATTTTTCCAGCTTCTTTTCTCTTCACGGTAATCAAAGAAAGAAAACT
The DNA here is from genome assembly GCA_041583335.1 of Bacteriovoracaceae bacterium. Lineage (GTDB taxonomy): Bacteria > Bdellovibrionota > Bacteriovoracia > Bacteriovoracales > Bacteriovoracaceae. The sequence goes on along the minus strand of JBFHGF010000252.1, from coordinate 2,281 downwards.
CAAACCCTTCGTCTATTTTAGTGCTCTATCCGTTCTTATTGGCTCGAGCTGGTTTATTGCTAGCTATGCTAAACATGGATATGCTTTTATAGAATATTTCTTTATTCGTGAGAACCTAGGTAAATTCACCGCAAGAAACTATCCTGTGAGCTCTGTTATCAAGGGGCTACTTATCTTCACATTACCTATCAACTTACTTATCCCTTATATAATTAAAGGTCATAAGAAGTTCTCCAACTTAAACTTGAACAAAGATTTACTCGCTTATTTGCTACTTAATTTTTGTTTTTTCTACTTCCTCTGGTTCTTGCCGAAGCAAAAGTCCCACCACTACGCTGTTCCTGCGATTCCTCTTTTTCTTTTAATGATTACTTATACCTTTTTTCAACTTCCGACTGCCTTTAAGGAAAAGGGATTAAAATTTCTTGATGCTCTACAATCTCTATTTGTTATTCTCGGTATGCTACTCGTTGGCCTACTTTTCTACTTCAAAGACTCCCTTCATTTCACTGAAGGAAGTCAGTATTTATCGGGAAGTTTTTTTATAACAGCAATCTTCTTTTATTCCTCTCGCTTTAAAGATCTAAAAATTAAACTATTGAGACTTCTCCTTCCTCTAATTTTGTACTGGCAGTTCATTTTGCCTATGGGCATACTCCCCGTTGTACCTGATGCCGCACTAAAGAATGCTCAGGCACACTCACAAAATAAAATTTTTGTTGATTACAGAAAACCCTTCTTTATTGAAGAATCTTTAAATAGAGAAATTGATCTCATCAAAGATAAAAATTTCAATGACGCCCAAATCTCCAAAGGAGATCTTATATATACAGACCTCCAAAGCTTTCAAAAAAATGCCGACATTGAACACTACAAAATATTATCTAAATGGCGTGTTTGGATCAGGGGATCATCTACAAAGAAGATCTTTTCTGCTTTAAAAAAACAAGACCTTAGCTCACTTCAGGAATATTATATCCTAGCGGAAAGATTAGACTAACGCAGAAAGTCTATGCTATACAGTATCCCTATGGATACGACAATCAAAACGACAATTAACCTGTATAAAACAGAGTTTAAAAACTATGTTCCTCAAGGCAAACTTCTTGAGATTTTCACCTACCCTGCTCCCGTCCTCAAAAAAGTTGCGGCGCCCGTAACTGAGTTTAACGAAGAGCTTAAAGAGCTATGCTTAGACATGTTGCACACTATGTATCAAGCTCCCGGGATTGGCCTCGCTGCCCCCCAAATTGGAAAGAGCATCCGCTTATTTGTTATGGATATCGATTACAACAGAGAGAAAGTGACACGCGCAGACGGCTCAATTGACTATGATCTCTCTAATTTTAATCCACTCATTTTTATTAATCCTGTTATTGAAAACAAGGAAGGGGAAATTCTTTACCAAGAAGGATGCCTTTCCGTACCTGGAATCTATGAAGATGTTAAACGTGCTGAATCAATCGTAGTAAAATTTCAAGACTGGGAAGGTAATCATCACAGCATGGAAGCCCACGAACTTCTAAGCGTATGCATTCAGCATGAGAATGATCATCTTGACGGAATCGTATTCCTCGAAAGATTGAGTATGCTTAAAAAAAATCTTTTAACTAAAAAGTTTATGAAACAAAAAAAGAAGAGTCGTTAATATTCTATGAAGAAATATAAAGTCGTTTTTTTTGGCACACCCGAATTTTCAGTATCTTCCCTAAAGACCCTTGTCGAATTGGAAAATATTGAGGTTACTCATGTTGTCTCAATGCCCGATCGACCAGCCGGAAGAGGTAACAAACTCCAATCACCGGCCGTTATTCAATTTGCTAAAGAAAATAATCTTCCCTATTTTCAAACTACGAATATTAATAAAGAAACTGATTTTTTAAATCAACTTGAGCAAGAAAATATCGATTTCTTCATTGTAATTGCCTTCGCTCAATTTCTTGGAACAAAAATTTTATCCCTTCCTAGACTTGGTGCTTTTAATATTCACACATCTCTACTACCTAAGTATAGGGGAGCCGCTCCTATCCAATACGCTCTTCTCAATGGAGACACCAAAACAGGTGTTTCTATTCAGAAGATGGTAAAAAAGATGGATGCAGGTGATATTGTTTATGATCATGAGGTTGAAATTGAACCTGATGAAACCTGTGACCTCCTCTTCAAGAAACTCGAAGCTCAAGCAGCACAAGGACTTAAGCATTTTATCATTCAACTCATAGAAAGCGGTGAAGATCTTCACTACCGTTCTCAGAACGAAAAGAATGTCTCTTTTGCCCCT
>JBFHGF010000251.1:0-5170 GCA_041583335.1 Bacteriovoracaceae bacterium | reverse complement strand
GATCTCTAGGGTACGAAAGGTTTTTTGACGAGAAGGGAGCTATACGCTCCCTTTCTTTTTTTCTATGATAAGTTCTATGGAGACGATTATTTCAGAGCATGGTCAGTGCCTCTATATTCCTGCCTTCATTGAGAAAGAAAAGGCCGACCACTTAATGATTCAATGTAAGAATGAATTGGATTGGCAGCAAGATCCTATCGTTATCTATGGACAAAGGTTTATGATCCCCAGACTTCATTGTTGGTATGGAGGATTTGATTATCAATATTCAAAGATCACCTTGTGCAAACGTTCTATGCCTTCTTTTCTCCAAAAAATCGCGCACAAGATTAAGAAAGATTATGGATACGAGTTTAATGGAGTGCTTGGGAATTTATATCGTGATGGTCGTGATAGCAATGGTTGGCATCGTGACAACGAAAAAGAACTCAGCGCGCCCATCCACATAGCAAGTATAAGTTTAGGCCAAGAGCGTTTCTTTCACTTACGTCGGCGGGGTGAGGGAAGAATGAGCAAAAAGATTCTACTCGAGCACGGAAGCCTATTGCTTATGACCCATCCTTTTCAGGAATATTGGGAACATCAAATTCCAAAATCAGCGCGAGTGAAGAGAGAGAGAATTAACTTAACGTTTAGAAGAGGACATACGTAGATCGGTGTAAAATGATTCCATAACAAAAGTCCTTTTTCTCATGGAATCTATGTGTGTCGATGTCCTCTGTCGTATAAAAATATTCTAACATAAAGTGGAATTACCGAAAGAAGAAAGATGACGAACGCAGAAAAAATCTTCAAATTTTACATGTTCAAATAGATTTAGTTTTAACTATTGAAGTTTCTCTTTTATGCAATTGACTGGAGATCGATCACGGTAGACCGGAAACTTTTCTTTGCATTCATTAAAGATATTTTGGGTGAAGCTCTGGCATTCACTTTGGTCGGAAAATTTACCTGATTTTCGGTTCTTCATACAATAGTAACTTAAGTTTTGGTGGATTTCGATATTAAGCTCTTCTATTTGGGAAGGGTTCAGTTCTGGTTTGGTAGGTTCAGGGGCGGTAGTCCGCGTTTCTTTTTTGATCATATTTACAGGAGCTTTTCGCACAGGTGGCGTATAGCGCCTTCTTGAAATTTGTTTTCCCTTCTCCTTATACTCTTCCCAGTTTTTCTCTCGTAAGGTTCTGTAGTAGTTGAGCACTCTCTTTTGATCATTTTCTATATTTTCAAATTCCTGTTCCACTTCACTGGAGTAGGTTTTCTTCTCAATCATTTTTACTGAATTTGTGGAACAGCTCGTAATGAAAAAGAGGGACATGAGGAATACGGAAGTCAGGTTAAATGTAGAAAAAGCTCGCATAGTCATGCTTTTATTCTATGATGAAAAGCACCTTTGTACAAAGGCAGAGAGTCGATCTTTTTTTGCCTGTGAATTTATGAGTAAGGTATAATCAACCTATGTTTTTAAAAGGACTTTTTAAAGATCAATGTGGAAGTAGTTATATCCAAATTATTTTGGCCTCTACTACTATTGCAGGTCTTGCTCTCGTTGGTCTTCAGATGGCCAGAGATCAGAAAGAGTTGGCCTTGGATATCTATCGAAAGTACCTCACGAATTATCTGCATCAGGAAGTGACTCACTTCTTGGGAGAAGAACGAAATTGTCAAGTATCCTTCCAAGGTCAGGCCTTTGGCCCTTTAAAGATTAATGGCCTGAGGTCTTCGCGATCACCAGCAAAATATTCTTTTATGCCTCAAAAAGAGGTTAAAGATAAAGAGGTTATTTATTACGAAGAACCTGTCTTCATAAAAAAATACCAACTGGTCGCCGGAAATGGATTAGGTCATGATCAACTCCAGGTAACCTATGGAGTTGGCGACACTGTCGTCGAAAAATTTATCCCATTAACGGCCTCTTTTGATGAAGAGGGAGAGGTAACCGATTGTAGTATTATCTCCCCTGTTCGTGGAGATATGAGTCGTGGCCCTTGGAAAAAAGATGGTGAGCTCATCAAGACCAGTTCTCAAAATATTCTCTTTGGTGATGAAAATCTTGCCGGAGAGGGAGTTGTTCTTAAAGAGGGCATCTTCTTCGAGGTACAGAGTGATTTATCTAATTGTGATCGTGCAAGTTCTGGGGTCATCAAATATATTCGTGGAAAGGGCATTCGCTATTGTAGGGACGGAGTTTGGTACCCCTTTGGCCAACAGCCCTTGAGAACGAACACTCTAAGGACGTATCGACTAGGCGTGAATAAAGTAGGCTCCAAGTCAGTGGTAACTAAAAAACATCGCCACTGCTTTATCACCAAGCTGAAAAAAGATTTGCCCTCTGATGGTTGTAAGCTGAGAAGAATTGATCGCGAGGTTATGTCTCCATTTGAAGTACGGGCCTTTACTTCTGATGCCGTGACTTCAATGGAATGTGAGGTGTCTTGTGTGGATTAAATCCAAGAGCGAAGACGCTTTTATTTCGATAGAGGTTTTGATCTCCCTTTCCTTTCTTGTGGTTCTGCTATTCTTCTCGTGGCAAATGTTAGAGCGTCAAAAGCGTATCATTGTCAGGACCAATCAAAATGTCGAGGCCACCGGCGTGCTCTTTGAGATTAGGCAGGCCCTACGTGGTAATTTATGTACCGAGAATTTCTCTGGACTTGATCCCGTCACGTCAAAAGGAGTTATCGAAAATATAAAAATGGAGGTTAACGGTGAGAGTGATTGGTTCACCCTATTCCCTGCTGGAGAAGAGGTTAAAGGAAGTCAAACCCATTTGGTTTTAAGCGGATATGCTCTTGACCCGATTGGGATGAATAAGAGAAGACGGGAAGGGCTAACTTTCCTAAAGGTTTTTCTCGAAGGCCACAACGGTGGCGAACAATTAGAAGAAGAGATCAAGCTCTTTGTTAAATTGAGAAACGGTAAAATTGCAGAGTGCTCCCTTAACCCTTTTAGTGATGCCAATTACTTTTGGAAGGATAATGGTACGGGGCTGTCTTCGCAGGCCGATTACTTTCAAATCAATTCCGATAAGTCAGTGGGAACGATTAACCTCTCTGGAGGGCTGATTGTTCATCCCACGGTTCTCGGCTGTAATTTCTCTCAGCGAGGAACTTTATTTTGGAGCGAAAAAGAGAAACGATGGATGATCTGCTCTGCCGAAGGTTTGGTACCCTTTAATGATCCAAGAGTATTTTCTCCCTTGGGTCTAAAAAATATAGAAAAGACGGAGGGGAGATGAGTAAGTTCTTTGACCATCGATTAAAGAACTCTCAAGGGTTCTCTATTGTTCAAGTGATCATCAGTATGGGGCTTTTGACAGGACTTATTGTGGCCGGTTTTAAAATGATTGAGTCACAAACAAGAGTAGGGAAGTCTTCCAGCTTTTATTTTGAATCCCTCCATATGGTAGATGAAATTAAAACCATCCTCTCCCAAAAGAAGGCCTGTGCTCTTACTCTGGAAAATAAGAGTGCCTATTTTGAATCCATTCAAAATATTTTCTCTGCCGATAGCAATAGTAATGGAGAGGTTGAGTATCGTGTGCAAAAAGAGGGAAAGCCCCTTTATGGTCAAATGAATTTACTCATTGAAAAAATGGAACTCAATGGTAATTCACCACAGTTAGGAACAGATCAAGGGTTAACGATTTTAAAAATATTCTTTACTGAACAAGGGATGAATCCAGAGCGCTTCTCTTTTGAAATTCCTATTCATGTCCAAGTAAACGAAATGGGACGGATTGAATCATGCTTTACTCTGGCCGGAATTGATGGAGGCGCAAGTTCTAGCGCCAATTCCATGGCCTGGAGAAAAAAGGCCCAAGATCAAAATATTGAAGAGAAGGTCTTAAGGGCCAATGGTTCGCAAGTCATGATTGGAAGCGATAAGAAGATATCAAGTGCGGCCCTTGCTATTGAAGGGGGAATAAAGGTGGGGCACAGTGGCCAATGTGATGAGAACTCGATAGGACTATTGAGTTACTCATCTAAAGATGGGCGCTACTCTTGGTGTAATGAAGAAGGAAGCTGGGAGTCCCTAGATAAGAAATCTGCTTTGATTTCTGAATATCAGGATTTTTCTGTGGCCCATAACAATAGGGAAGTGAAAACGATCATTACCCAAGAAAATTTTCGTTTTTGTGAAGTTCAGGAATTTAACTTTGAAGCAGGAGTTTGTTGGGTTCGTCCCATAAAGGCCGATACTCTTATGGGACGGTGGGAACTGATCTCCCAGTACTTAAGGGGAGATCAGGTAAAGTGCTCTTTTCGTTGTTTTCGCTAACTTTAATCAGCGAATTAGAAACCGTTTTCGAGGCTAAAAATAATCACTTTTATCGAGGCACCAATTAAACAAGTGAAGGTTGCCATCATTCCAATAACCCTCAAGGCATTGGGGGCCTGAAGAGCAATTCCAATAGCGTGGGCCAAACGCCCTACAATGAGGGTAATTCCAAAGAAATGGAGAGTTACTGCTCCTTCCTTGGCCCACTCTAAGAAAGTCATCATAATGATAACCAAAGGTACGTATTCGGCGAAGTTTCCGTGGGCGCGAATGGCCTTTTCCATTTGTGCTTCTTTGCCCGCCCCAAGACTTTGCTTGTAGCGCCAACGATTTTTAATGACGTTGATGGTGAGAATCACGTAGAAGAGGGTAAGGAGTGCTGCGTAAAATGGGGTGATGACTATCATTTTCTTGATCCTGAGCAAGGATGGTCGGGAAATCATTTGAGCTCATGTCCCGACTCATCTATCATTAAGTTAATCTTATAAATTAAACTCTATAATAAATTTTTAGATATTGGAAACGAAGGATGACTTATGAGCGCAAGTACGAATCAAATCAGTGCCGAAATTATTGGAGTAGGAGCTTATGTTCCACCAAAAGTATATAAAAACTCTGATCTCGAAGAAATGCTCAACACTTCCGATGAATGGATTCAACAAAGAACAGGAATTCAGCAGAGGCACTGGGTGGAAGGTGAGACGTCTACTTCTGATTTGGCCCTAAAGGCCGCTGAAGAGGCCATTGCCGCCGCAGGAATAGATAAGTCACAGCTCGATGCTATTATCTTTGCCACCCTTAGTCCCGATCATGACTTTCCAGGATCCGGCTGTTTTCTTCAGGCCAAACTCGATGTTCCAGGAATTCCCGCTTTTGATATTCGCCAGCAATG
>JBFHGF010000250.1:0-5198 GCA_041583335.1 Bacteriovoracaceae bacterium | reverse complement strand
TTACTCCCTCTATAGCGCCAAAGAAAAGGCCGTGAAGGGACGTTATGCGACGACTCAGTATAAGCAAGAAGACTTGGCCCACGCCATTGAAGATTCTAAGGCCGCTCTTAAAGTTATGGATCAAGCGACCACAGAACTTAAGCCTGGCAAGTACAAAGTTTATATGGCCCCCGCGGCCTTAAATGAGATTGCCGATATTTTAGGTTGGCATGCCCTTTCGGGAGCTGCCTATAAACAAGGGGAGTGTCCTCTCGGTGCGGCCTTTGAGGGCAAGAAGAACCTCTCACCTCTTTTCAATATGGATGAAGATTTTTCTCTGGGACTTTCACCACGCTTTAATGAAAGTGGAGAGCTGGCCGATGAGAAAATGGCCATCGTAAAAGAAGGGAAGCTCGTCAACCTCTTGGTGTCCAAGGCCACCGAACTAGAGTTTGGACTAGAGAGCAATAAGGCATCAGGAAGAGAAGCACCTCGCTCTTTAGTGATCGCAACGGGAGATCTTCCCCGCGAAGATATCCTCAAAAAACTGGGCACGGGAATCTATCTCTCCAACCTTCACTACCTCAACTGGTCAGATAAGAATAATGGTCGCATTACCGGTATGACTCGCTTTGGTTGCCTGTGGGTTGAAGACGGAAAGATTGTGGGACCCATCAAAGATATGCGCTTTGATGAAACCCTCTACCAAGTTTTTGGAGATGGCCTTAAAGCGATCACCAACTTTTCTGAAGTCACTATGGCCTCAGGCAGTTATAGCGCTCGTGACATCGGCGGGGTCAAACTTCCTGGCCTTCTTATCGAAGACTTCACGTTCACCCTTTAGCCGCTAGAATAATGGCGCCATCCTTTACCAAGATGGCGCTTTCTTTGTTTCTTTCTTTATTTTCTTATTTCTTTTTGAAAAGATTCATCGCCTCCACCATAATCCAGATTTGGATGGCGGTGAGAAGAAGGGTTAATCCCACAAGGAAGCTATTTCCTTTGTCCAAGAAGAGGGTGACGTTGTAGATCAGGCCGACAAAAGTGATGAGGATAAGAAAGATCGCCGGAATGACATAGGGGAGCATATTCTTCTTCTGTTTAAGTAAGAAGAGGGCAATGAGGATAAGTGTTAGGGCGGCAAGCATTTGATTGGTGGCACCAAAGAGCGGCCAAATGGATAGGCCACCTTTTCCTCCATCACTGGAGATCATCAAGAGAAAGGCACTAAGGACCGCAAGAAAACTTCCTACATAGCGATTTTGCAGAGTCTTCACTTTCAAGGTGACTCCAAACTCACCGATAATATAGCGCTGAATTCTACAGGCCGTATCCAAGCTGGTGGCCGCAAAGGAGATCACCATCACTGCCATAATGGTCTCTCCGATTTCAACAGGAATACCGAGTCCATGAATGAATTTGGCCGAGCCGGTAACAAAGGCCCCGATTTTGGCCGATAGGCCATTGGCCGCATTCCAGTTGGCGTAGTGACCGTGCCAGTGATCAAGAGAATCAAAGCCCGCGGTCACGGCGATAGTGGCCAAGAGGGCGAGGAGTCCTTCTCCCAACATCGCCCCATAGGCAACGGGTTTGGCATCGGCCCATTTATTGATCTGTTTGGAAGTGGTTCCACCACTGACTAGGCCATGAAAACCAGAAATTGCTCCGCAGGCAATCGTTATAAAGAGAAAAGGAAACCACGGCGGTGCTCCCACGGGATTGGGATTGATGGCCGGGGCTACCACTTCAGGTCTGACGATAAAGAGTCCGGCAATAATGAGAAATAGACCCACCGCCAATTGGTGGCCGTTGATATAATCTCGAGGTTGTAAGAGTATCCATACCGGAAGCACAGAGGCGATGAACGAATAGATCAAAAGCAGAACCATCCACACCATCAGTTGGTTTTCACCAAAGAGTGGAGCAAAGGACAGAGGGAGTTTGGTTCCCAAGAAGATCATCACAAAGAGCGTGAGCTGAGCGGCGATGGAAGGCCAAGTTAAGCTTCTGCCGCCCTTGTTAATGAAGAGGCCCATCAAAACGGCGACGATGATTTCAAAGTTCACTGGCAGGACAGAAGAGGGGAAGGTGACAAAGAGGTTAGCGATGACTAGGGCGAAAACTGCGATCACCATCCAAATCAAAAAGAACATGACGATAAGAAAGAGGTTGCGCGCGCGAGGGCCAAGAAGTTTTTCCGCAACGATGGCCATGGAGTTTCCTCCATAATTCATGGAAACGACCAAGGCGCCAAAGTCGTGGCACGCTCCCATAAAGATAACTCCCACCACGATCCAAATCATCGCTGGCAACCAACCCCAAATCGCGGCCACGGCCGGTCCGACTATGGGGGCCGCCCCAGCAATGGAGCTAAAGTGGTGGCCAATTAAGATTTCGGTTTTAGTGGGAACGTAGTCGATTCCATCTCTTTGGGCATGGGCGGGGGTTAGTTCTCCTGCGTTATCACGTTCGGCCAGTCCAAAAAGTTTTTGCGAAAGAAATTTTGCGTAGAAGCGATAGGCCAAAGTAAAGGCGAGAATTCCAATGAGTCCTAGGAGGGCTCCATTCATAATAAGTTCCTTCAATTTTGTCGTGTTTCTTTAGTCAAATATTCTAAATAGAGAATATTGAAATGTCTCGAAAAAGTATCTCAAGGAATTGAGTTACGCATGGTCCTAAATAAAAAAATCCTTTAATCCTATAGACGAATAAGTTATACAAATGTATTAAAAATTTGGGACAAAAGAATAAGATTAACTTATGCAAGGAAGGGTTTATGAAAAATCAAATGGTTATGTTGATTTTGTCGCTCTTTACTGTTTTTTCAGTAGGGGCAATTGATGTAGGTGGGCTTGATGTCAAAGTTGGCGGAGATGCCTATGTTCGTGGTTACAGTACTTATGATAAATCAAACGGTGGAGAGACTAAGACCCAAGGTTTTGCTCAACTCCTTCGTGTGAAGCTCGATATTACGACGAAGGATAGAATTCGTCTCAGTACTCGCGCTACTCTAAGCGGAGACAAGTGGAATGGGGATCCTGCGGTTAATGCTCCGACGGGAACCAACTCAGATAATGATTCCGTCAATGGTAACGGAGGAAACCCAGTAAGACTCGATTACGGTTTTATCGAAGTTCCTTTTAAGAATGGTTGGATCGCTCGTGCCGGTCGCCAAACGGCCAACTTCTCTGATTGCTTTAACACCTGTGATGATCGTCGTGATCGCCTGATGTTGATGAAGGCCTATGGCAACTATGTTCCCGTTGTTCTCTATGACAAGAGAAGAGAGGGGAGCACCACTTCAGATGATGATGACTCTGATATGTATGCAGCGGCCCTCTTTCACCTTCATCAGGTACACGAGTGGGCCCTTCTCTATGCCTATTTTGATAATAGTACTTCTGGCTATATGCTTGGTGGAGTTCATAACTTTTCTCCTTATTACAAATATAAAGGTGAGCGCTTTAAGGCCTTGGCCGTATGGAACTGGCTGGGAGCTGGAGAGAAAGGCTCTTGGTACCACAATGAAAACTCACACTCCTTTGCCCTAAAGGGAGAGTATATAATCAATGACAGTTTTGATGTTGGTTTCCAAACGGTTCAGTCTATTAACGGTGGTTTGATTGCCGGTGGTTACGATACCTTCTCTTTTGTAGTTAACAATAGCCCAGAGTACAACCAGTCCAATAACCGCCTTGTTTCTATCGGTGGCCTAGGTACCTTAACGGGTGGGGATAAAGATGATGAGAGCCTCTATATTGGGCGTGTTCGCTACTTCAATAAGAAGTTAACGGCCTCTGTTGCGGTAGGGAAAGCGACTGAATACAACGCTTTTGCCACTGGTCAGAAGAAGAATGATCTCATGATCTACGATATGCAACTTGTTTATCAATATGCCAAGTCGACTTCTTTCAAGGCGGGCTACGCTCTTATTCGCGATGATAAGAAGATGGATTCGGCCTTATTTCAAGTCACAACAAATTTCTAATACTTTATAAGTTCTTGTATTTCTTATGTGGGCCGTATTTTTTACGGCCCATGTAATTTCGATCGCATTCATTTAATAATGTCCTGCTGGGCGTCATTTTATGGTTTAACCCCCACACATCTATCTCAATATAAACTCAACAAGGGGGGATCCTTGAAAGCAAAATTTATGAAATTGGCCCTTATCGTGGGAATGATTTCCTACTTCTGTGGCTCAGCTCATGCCTACAGTGTTTTTACACTTAAATCAGTTAACTGGAGTAAGGTTAAAACGGTAGATATCTTCATTGCCGGTTACGGTAAGGAAATTGGACTGCAGTTCCTCTACGGTGCCATTACACGCGCCAAAATGCATGATGAAATCTATCCTGACAGTCGTGCCCAAGTGATTTTCTGGGCCGAAGAAAATGGAAAGAGAAAAGACCGTGCCGTTCTTAACGATCGTGGTTTTAAAATTATGGAAGTAAACTCTTGGCACTTAAGAGAGAGCTCGATTGTAAAAGAGATCAACAAGCTTCCACCTGTTAGTTCACTACACGTCATTAGCCACAACGCAGCTGTTGAAGGTTTTGCTGTTCAGTCGGGATCACGTACCAATGGTGACGCCGACCTTTGGCAAGAGATCAAGAATCGCTTAACCGATGATGCCTATGTTTTTCTTCACGGATGTAATACGGGTTATCTCGTAGCTCCAGGAATTTCAAAAGTGATTAAGCGTCCTGTATTTGGTTCTCTTACTTCAACTGATTTTCAACAAGTTTTTGAAAATGATCAGTGGTACCACAACAACTCAGGTTGGGGACAATATCCTACCAATCTTGCGAAGAAGAAAGTGAATGATGTTCTCTACTCAAGCAATGAGTCTTGTTGGCGTGGTTTTTGCCACCGCATGATGCCTAATGAGCACACATATAGAGGATACTGGGGAGACTATGAAGTAGGACTTCCTTACTACAAGCCTTTTTGTAACTACAAATATAGCGATGTTTCTCAATGTATGAAAGGGATTGCTGAGGCGGTAAGAACAACTCCTACAATTGGTGCCCAATCATGGCAAGATAAAGTAGAGGACTTCCTTTGTCCAAGAATGGCCGACCCTGCAGTACACGCCAATTGTGTTGCTGCTCTAAAAGGTGAGGGAGAGCAAAACTTCTTTAGAGGAAAAACTCTTGAGTGTTCCCTTACAGGTTGTGACTTTGATACTTATTACACCAGAAAATCTGGGGTAAAGG
>JBFHGF010000249.1:0-5207 GCA_041583335.1 Bacteriovoracaceae bacterium | reverse complement strand
TCACCCAATTCATTAACAATAGAATAAGTGGGGCTAAAGGCCAGCTTATCCCCTACCACATGCTTAACAAAGGCCTTGGTAAAGGTTGTCTTGCCCACCCCAACATCACCACTAAGGATAATCACAGCAGGGGTTTCTATAAAATCTTTTAATTCATAAATAATGGATTCAAGATCAGACTCAAGTGTCTTCTTCCATTCTCTAAGTACTTTAGACAAAGGGGATCTCCTTAAATTTGTTCTTCTAATTCTGCAAAGGCATCCGAGAGGTGGTTGACTAGACTCATGGCGGTCATCGACCTTGGGCCCTCTTGGTTGGCCGCATGCTTACCGGAAAGAGTGTGAACAACGATGGCCAACTTCAGGGCATCATAGACCACTTTCTTATCCGCAAACATAGAGCTTGTCTTTACTTCCATCGGGCTTTGGGCCAGAAGTCCACCGAGGATACCAGAGAGAACATCTCCACTGCCTCCAGAGGCCATTCCATCATTGGGAAAGTAGTTGATAAAGATCTCGCCATTGGGAAGACCTAGGTAACTGCAAGCCCCTTTTAGCAGGATACAACTATTAGTGCGATCGACTAACTTTCTTAGATACTCCATGGGATTTTCCAAGACGGCCTCTTTCTGAACCTTGGCAAAGTCAGCAAACTCTCCCATATGGGGAGTTAAAATCGTCGGCCATTTTCTTTGGGCCAAAACCTGATCATCTTCTTCCAGGTTGAGAACGCGAATGGCATCAGCATCGACAACGACGGGTCCCGCGAAATGATTGAGCACCGAAAGAACCACTTGTCTGGATTTAAGATCGCGTCCAAGGCCAGGGCCAAGAACGATGGAGTCCCAACGGTTGAGGTCTTTAATAATATCATCTACGGCCTCTTTCACCGTGGGAATGAGACCTGTCATCACTTCGGGAACGATGCGCGAGCAGAGCTCTACGTAAGATTCTTTCCATGTGGAAGCGGTAACCAAACCAGTTCCCACTTTCAAGGCCGCAAGAGAAGACATGATCACCGCCCCTGTTAAACCGGGACTTCCTCCCACCACCAGACAGTGACCAAAACTATTCTTATGGCCGAATTTATCTCTTTGCTTAAGGTTTTCAACGGCCTCACCCATGCTTAGGAGCTGCTTGTCTCCGCCAACCAAAGTTTTGTAGGGAAAACCGGCTTCAATCACCACAAGATTTCCCGTGTGCTCGGCCCCCTCCCCTACATAGTGGCACAGCTTAGGTAGGCCAATGCCCATGGTGTAATCGGCCTTAATGGCATTGCCCTTAACTTGACCATTGTCTCCAGATACTCCAGTGGGAACATCAACGGAAACCACAATAGTAGCGTGATCATTGATTAAGTTCACCACATCAAAGAGGTAATTTGATAGAGGTGGCCTAAAGCCCATACCAAGAATGGCATCGAGAACCAAGAACTCATCTTGGGTCTGCGTAAAGTAGGATTCAATTTGTTCTGTATCAGAAACAGAGTTTACTTTGACACCAAAGTGGCGGGCAAAAGTGAGCTGCTCTTGGATAACGGGTCCAAACTCTTCTTCTGCAAACAGAAGAAAGGCCCGAACGCTGTAGCCCTTATTGGTGAGGTGACGGGCAATACAAAGACCGTTGGCCCCGTTATAACCTTTTCCAACAAAGACGATAATTTCGCTATAGTTTTGCTGAGAGAGGAAGCGCTCTTCTATAAACTCGGCAGCATTACCGCCAACATTTTCAATAATTCGCGCTTCACCGAAGCCCATATCTTGAGTAGTAAGGGCCTCAATGGCCTTCATTTCTTCTGAACTAACAACTCTCATAGTTTATTTCCTGAAAAATAGTATTACTTGGTTTCCGTGATGGCCGCTTTTAAGTCCTCGACGACTTTAGAAAGTCCTTCAAAAACTGCCTGGCAAATAATCCAGTGACCAATGTTGTACTCAACAAAGAGCTTCTTCTCTACTAAAGGCACGACACTTTGGGCCGTCAATCCATGTCCCGCGTGATGGCCAAGACCCAACTGTGCACAAAGTTCTTTTGACTTTGAATACTGTTCTAAATAGGCATCGACATCTTCACCATTGAGGTGAGCACGGGCATAGTCACCAGTGTGGATTTCGACCGCATCACAATTGATCTCGGCACATTTTCTTAGGACTTCTTCATGGGCCTCAACAAAGAGAGAGATCTTAAGGTTCGGATCATTTTCTTTGAGTTTAGCACAGGCGGCCTTCACTTTTTCGAAATTGGACTCACTCATGAGATCAAGTCCACCTTCCGTCGTCTTCTCTTCACGATTTTCAGGAACCACACAGATCCAATCGGGACGGGTGGCCATAGCAATATCGACAATCTCTGGGGCCACACCAATTTCTAGATTTAAAGGTTTTCCAAATTTCTTGGTCACCAGATGAACGGCCTCAACATCGGTATCTTGGATGTGGCGCCGGTCTTCTCTAAGGTGGATTGTGATTTGGTCAGCACCGTGATCTAAGCAAGTATAGGCGGCATCGACAATGGAGGGATAAGACTCTCCTCGCGCTTGTCTTAAAGTGGCCACGTGATCAATATTTACACCTAAACGAATCATGCTGATTACCTTCTACTGCTTTTAAGTTTTAGTCTTTGTAAGATTGGCTTTCTCTACTGTTTAAGATTAACTAATCTTGGCTATAGAATCTACCGCGATCTTTAGGAGTTTGTCACAAATCTGTTTGACTTGAACTTCTTTTTCTCCCTCAACCATCACTCTAATTTTGGGCTCTGTTCCAGAATAGCGAATGACGATACGTCCCTTCTTGCCTAACTCCTGTTCAGCGGACTTGATTTCTTTTTGCAGATCTTCGATTTGATCGAGATCGGGTTTAGATTGCACCATGGCATTTTTTAGGACTTGAGGAAAGAGCTTGACCCCACTAGTCACTTCCGAAACCGATTTCTTATAATAGTGCATGCACTCAATCATTTTCAAGGCCGCCAAAGAACCATCCCCAGTGGTGGCATTTTTCTTAAAAATAATATGACCTGAAGGCTCTCCGCCAAAGATGGCCCCGGTCTCTTTCATATGTTCGATAATGTAGCGATCACCAACTTTAGTGCGATGAAACTTTAGCCCTAGGGACTCAAGGTAAACTTCAAGCCCAAGGTTGGTCATAATCGTACCCACCACAGTATCCCCTTTCTTGAGCACACCCTGGTCCATGAGAAGCTTGGCGAAAATTCCAATGAGAACATCTCCATCAACAATCGAGCCACGCTCGTCAACCACAACCAAACGATCCGCATCTCCGTCGAGGCAGATGCCCAAATCAGCTCGAAACTCCTTAACCTTTTGCTGGGTCAGCTCAGGATGGAGGCTGCCACACTTTTCATTAATATTGGTTCCATCGGGATTATCTCCTAATGTGATCACTTCGGCACCCAGTTCCCTAAACATCATGGGCGCAATTTTATAGGCCGCCCCATTGGCCGCATCCAGAACAATGCGCATGCCTTCCATATCGAAGTTATCATCAAGGGCCGACTTACAGTGCACTAAATAGCGTCCAAAAACTTCTTCAAGGCGCTTGGCCCGTCCCAGTTGGCCGTCTACCATTACGGGAATAAGAGTGGGATCAAGAACCATATTCTCTAACTTTAACTCCACATCATCAGGCAGCTTGAAGCCGTCCGCATCAAAAATTTTAATTCCATTATCCGAATAGGGATTGTGACTGGCGGAGATCATCACACCAGCATCAGCGCGCATGGACTTGGTCACAAAGGCAACACCAGGAGTTGGCAATGGTCCCGTCAGAATCACTCTTCCCCCTTGGGCACAAACTCCGGCCCCAAAGGCCTGCTCAATAGTATAACAACTTAAGCGGGTATCCTTGCCCACAATAATAAGAGGCGTTTTATTCTTCTTCACGGCCTTGAAATGCTCGGTCACCGCACGGCCAAGAGTGAAGGCCACTTCACCGGTCATGGGAAAAATATTGGCCTTACCTCTAATTCCATCTGTCCCAAATAGTTTTCGCGTTCCCATTATTGCTCCTATCTTTTACGTTTATATTTTATATATTCTATTATTTAATCGTAACTTCAACCGTCTCAGGATTGATCTTTAACAGATTTACTCCTTCTGGTAATTCTGCCCTGAGCTGAACACTATGCTTGCCCCGCCCCAGGTCGGTCAGGTTACCTATGATGAGAATATCCTTGGGTCTAATTTCTTCAATTTTATCAGCGGCCACAAGAATATCAACGCTAACCCGATTACGCTTTACGATATAATGATTATTCTTAGAGAGAAATCCCACTTCAATATTTTCAAGGGTCAAATTCGCCTTATTGGGCTTAATTGTATAGTAGAAATTAATCTCTTTGAGATCTTCAATTTCAATGCGAGGGTCGATGGGCTCCAGCTTTAAGCGCAGTTCGCCACTTCCATCCAACGACTCCAAATCAATGGGAAGAGTATTCAAAAGAGTGACCTTCTTAATGGCATGATAGGGGCCTTTGATCATAAATTCACGAGGAGTAAATTCTTTACTCATTAACTTGAGGTCTTTGCCCACTTCCCCGACCGTACGCAAGCGGATCGGTACTTTCTTTTTAATCTCACGCTCCAATGAGAGCACCACTTGCTGAGGGGCGATCTCTTGCACCTCCACCCCAAAGGGCAATTGCACCATCGTTGGATCAAAGGTCACTGCAAAAGTTTCTTGGTCATAGGGATAATCGCGCAGATCGATCACCATTTTCTCCTGAGTGAGATCGAGGTTTTGGACGAATGCGCGCGAGCCCTTCACTTTGACCATAACGGTCTTAGGAACCTCGACATTGATGGCCAAATCAGTGGGCGTGATAAAGACCAGCTCCACTCGCCTCTCTACTTCTAAGGGCTCAGAGTTGAGAACATAGAACCATAGGGACACGGAAATGAAGAGGGAGAGGATCTTCAAAATATGGCGAGAACTGGGGGAATTATGGTTCTCTTCTTTCTTATTCTTTGCTTTGGAATCCACTTTAACCGGCGCTTTCATAAACTTTATCCTACTTCCTTTAGCGCACGCTATCGCTGAATGTTATGGGAGTTAATGACTCGTCGAGCTTCTCTCTATTAATCAGATGCTTCAAATACTTGCGTAACACTCTTGAGTTATCACAAGTATAGAATTGGCCGCCAACAGCAAGGCTTATGAATCCCTTCTCCTCACTTACCACCACAGC
>JBFHGF010000248.1:0-5213 GCA_041583335.1 Bacteriovoracaceae bacterium | reverse complement strand
TCCTTCAGATTGCCACTTTAAGCGCAGTTCTGCGAGCTTCTCTTGCATCTGGTGGGCCACACGACAAGAGCGAGCACAGTGGTCTTCTAGGGGCATCGGAGCTCCAAAGAATGCGATAATCGCATCTCCTTCATACTTATCTAGGGTACCACTTTCGGATAGCAGGATATCGGTCATTTCGGTGAGGTACTCATTGAGTAGTTCCACTAGCTGAGTGGCCGTTAGCTTTTCCGAGAAAGTTGAGAATCCCTGGATATCGGTGAAGTAGGCAGTACGCACGCCCGAATCTCCACCAAGCTTGGGGGGTTCACCACTTTTATACATTTCATCAATTAATTCAGGAGAAATATAGTTTCCAAATGCATTCTTTAGAAACTTCTTATCTTTGTTCGTCACATAGAAGTGAAGGAAGGTATTCCAACTATAGGTCGCACCGATGGAGAAGAGGACAGAGAAGAGTTTGACTTCATAACCTTGGGGAACAAAGTAGTTCTTATCGACGACTAAGGCCACGGCAAAGATGAGGACCAGTCCCATAATATCAAAGACAGCATTGCCAAGAAATTGAATCAAAATAATGAGAATCGTTCCTGTAATCATAAGGATCCATGTCCATTTGATAGATTCTTCTGTTCTTTGGTAGGTATATCCATCTAGGAGTTGGTGGACCATATTCATATGGAAGTATACCCCGGCCATAAGGGGGTCAACGGGGGTGTGGCGCAGGTCGTGAGCACCAAAGGCGGTGGAACCAATGAAGACGATATTTCCGTTGAAGATCTCTTTCATGCGAGGATCATCATCATCGGCGGTTATGACATCCCAAAATCTTAGAGTAGGGAAATTATTTTCGGAACCAATCCAACGTACTTTAGATTCCCCTAGAATATTGAGCTCTAGAGAACCATTGAGTAATTTGGCGCGGTAGTTATCCAGGCCAGCGAGCTCTACGACCACTTGCTCGCTGGTGTGGTTTTCATAAGCGGCAAGAGCAATACTTGGTAGGTAAATAGGGGTTAGCTTCTTATTGCCGTCTTTATCCTGCTCTTCGAAATCAAATTGAACATTTCCCAGTAAGTGATACTTTCGAATCACTCCATCGGTATCGGGCTCTACTTGTAAGTGGCCAAGTGTGGTAGAGGTATTTTGAATGGCGGGAATGGGAAAGACCTTCTTTTCTACATAGTATGGGGTAAGGCTTAGGAAGGTTTGTTCGCCACCTTCTCCTTCAATGGGATTGGAGCGTGCATCGACCATACGGTTGAGAAGAGACTCGGGAGGATTTTCAAATGTTTCGGCCGAAGGATAAGAAGATAGGGAGTAGGGAACGATAACGGAATTTCCCGGTACACTTTGAAAATCTTGAAGGGCATTGGCAAATTCTTCGTCAACATTACTGCCAGGACAAACCAAGGAATCTTCTGAAAAGAAAACATCGTAGGCCACTGTTTTGGCGCCAAAGGCCTTAAGCTTATGCATGAGTTTTGAATAATTCTCACGTGGAAAGGGCCACTTTCCAATCTTTTTGATGGAGTAATCATCAATGGCCACAAGGGTAACACGCTTGTCGATGTAAGAAGGATCGAGTCCATTTTTCATTCTAAAGTCGTAGAAACGATTTTCTATGGACTTTGCCAGATTCGAGAGCTTTGAGACAAAGTCATCACCGCGGTCTCGTGAATTTCCTGATAGGAGAATGATGAAGGAGGCGAAGATAATAATGGTGAAGACACCAAGGTATTTGATCTTACTGAGCATAGTTTCCTCTTATAAAAATAAAAACATGAATTGTAGGTTAGTAGCTTAGGCCTAACTCAAAACGAATTACATGTTTTGTATAATCATAGGTTTGTTTATCTTTTGAAATATTTCTAGTGAAGTCGAAGCCAAGAGTTGAATTAATATGTTTTCCAATATTTCTTCTCAACTCAATGGACGGAGAGATCATCTTTTCAAGTCCACGGGAGTCGCTCTGTGCTTTGGTGTCGAGAAAGGATGTCGAGAGGGCAGTGTTTAGAGTAAAGCCATTCCAAATATTGGGTGTGAGGTAATCGACACGAATAAGGGTGTTGGCCGTCGTGCTATTGGGATCATTAAAGCGATCGATATAGTCGTACTGAGCGAAGATGAGCAGAACATTTCCCGAAGCGAGGGACTTCATTTGAGAAATGCTAATACTCGTCGTTTTGTTATCAAGTGCAGTGGAGTAGGCCTTGTAGTCTTTAAATTTAAGTTGGATTGTGGTCGGTCCAAAGTTGAACCAACGGAACTTTTCACCAAGAGAAAATTGAGTCGCTCTGGCAAAGAAGATATTGTCATCTTGAGAGTTTCTATCTCGAGCAATATAGGAGTGCTTGATATCAAAGAGAATGCTGGCCTGTTGGTTGAAGAGTTTATGTTCGTAACTATTTCTGAGTTGGGCCGTGATATTGGTTGTATCGTTGGAAATAACAGTGGGCTCTTGTCGTTCTGTATTGTAGGTATTTCTTAAACTCAACTCAGGGGTGTGGATAAAGCGCCCTGAGTGGGAAAACTGATAGCCAAGATTGAGGTTATCTTCATGAATGAAAGTATCTTTTTCAAGGGATGCTGCTGTGGGAACATCAGTGGCCAAGGTAATATTGCTATCGTAGCGCACTTCATGGCGAAAACGAGCACTCAATCTCTTCTCAGGTAAATTGCGACCGTTTTTCATAAGGTTGGGATCAAGAAAGTATCTTCTTTGGATCTCTACAATTCGGGTGCGAATTTCTTTGGCCAGAGCAGACTTAGGTAGAGTCTCTTCTGATTTTTTCAGGTGAGGGATAATATATTTCACTACCAGATTTTCTGGGTCTGGTCTTTTCTCGGCCATGGACAGCAGGCATTCGGAGAGCTGGAAGTGAGCGATTTGGGACATCTTCAAATCTTCTTCTTGCTCCGTTAGTTTTAAAAGCTGAGTATAGTATTCCTTGGCCTTCTTATATTCTTCTAAAATTTGAGTGATATGGGCCATATAGTAGAGAGAGACTTTCTTATTAAAGCCTTGATTTAAGCTTAGGGCAAAGGCCTTGCGTGATTTCAGAAGATCGTTATTGGCGTAATAGGCCTGTCCCAATTCATAGTAGAAGTCATCAATTTTAAAACCGTATTTGAGGGCCTTTTGGAAGGATGCTATGGCCTCTTCATAACGAAGGAGGCGGTTGTAGATAATTCCTTTGAGGTATTCTTTGTTTCCCAGAACTTTGGGATCGCGATCACGCACAATGTGATCGAGGTCTTCGAGTGCTTTAATATAGGTCCCTTCTTTAAAATGCTTAAAGGCGGTGACTAGATTTTCTTTATTATTGGCAGCGAATACACTGGGAGAGTAGACCATTGGCCCAATCAAGCTAAGAGATAGAACTCCTGAGATAGACCAGATTCTCAGTCTTTGATTCATTGTTTCCTTCAAGGGTAGTCCTTTACCACAAGGTTAAACATACTTTGTTAAATTATACTCGTAACCTAAGTATAATTTAACTAAGTATTTATAAAAACAGGAAACATATTCTTTTTTTGTTTGTGACTAAAATAATCGGTTATTGAACGACTGGGCGTACCGTTACATTGGTTGTTGGTGGAGCTCCGTAGACTTGGTTATTATCTGAGTTTTGCCAGTTTTCCAAATCTCCTGCTGGGTCGTAGTCAGGAATTAACGGCGCATTAGGAGAGTTTATTGGATCAGTTGAATCGGGACCATCGGTATCGGCCAATTCCCCCTGAGGGTTTGAACCATCCATCACTTCTGGTGGAGGTGGAGGAGGGGCAGCACCGTCATCTACACTGGCAATACTTCTTCCGTCGTCTTCTTTGGCCACAAATTCACCATTGGCATTTAGGTCATAGAAGTCATTGGCATAATTACCTGAGGCATCTACATAGCCTTGGTCAGCATCCATGGTATAGACCTCAGCGTTGGCATCATAGACTGAGCCCTCTGGTGGTTGGATATATTGAGCGGTTTCAATATCTACAAATCCTCCGGGCTTAGGAGCAGCATTATCGAGATTGACGGCGGCCTCTAGGGTCGGTGCTTCTGGAGCCGCTGCGGTTTCTGGTGCAACTACGGCGCTCACTTGGGGGCCGGCCACTTGAGTAATTGCCGACTCAAGAGAGCTAGAAGTATTGGCCACTTCTTTGGCATCCATTCCTGGAGGAACGATACTGCGATATTTCTTTGTAGGCCCCTTGGCCACTTCTGCAGCCGGTGTATTAGAGGCTCCATTGCCACCACTGGCTTCGGCCGAAGTCTTCAATCCGGGAACTTCATTCTTCTCTAAGGTTTCAAGTTGAACTGGAGAAATTTTAGTTGGAGCCGTTACTTTTTCTTGTTTGGGAGAAGCTCCTGAGAATTGTCCACGACGAACCATAACGGCCGAAGTGCTTGAGACAATACTTTCGAGTTTGCTCTGATCAAATCTTCCTAGGTCACCATTGATTTGTCCCATGGCCACGGCCCCTTCAAAGGTGACGAGTGAAGTGGAATCATTATCTTCATTAAAGGAAACTTGAAAGTCAGTTCCTCTTACCCCCATAGCGGCGGTTTTGGTTTTGATGAAGAGTTTTGATTTATCGGTCTCGCTATTGTTCATGTAGTTCTTGGTGACCTTAGAGCGGATCTTTCCTTTGACGAGGGAGATGATTCCCGCCTTGTCTTGAGGAAAGGTTTCTATCTTCATTTTTGAGGCCGGACCAACGTTAATGCTCGAGCGGTCGATGAACATCAGTTTGGCAAAGCTTCCTTTCTGCGTTTCGACTTCGGCACCTTCGGGCAACCATTGGTTGCGTTTTACCTTTTGGGTTTTTCCTTCAACTGTGTAACTCACGTCACCTTTTACAATGATGGCCCTTGCGGCTTTGTCGGCAGCAAAAGAGCTTACGCACAGAGCGAAGAAAGATAATAAGGTTATTAAAGGTCGAAGTCCCATCTTCATCATGGTATTTCCTTGATTTTAAAAGGTTGTGCCCTGGCCAAAGGCCAAATCCACTCAACTTATCGACTATTTTATCGTCGAATTAAATCTTTCTTGTGGTAAAAGTTAAGGTATTGAAAATCCGAAGGATAATTATGCCGTATCGAAAGCCCTAAAAAGTGAGGTGCCCCAGCATTTTGTCAGTCTTTTCTAGTCGGGTACTTTAGAAGATGGTCATGCCAAGGCTAACCGCAAAGAAGTGGCCATTTAGGTTTTGAT
>JBFHGF010000247.1:0-5213 GCA_041583335.1 Bacteriovoracaceae bacterium | reverse complement strand
TGCGACGTCAAAGGCCGAATTCTCGCCACGCGTGGAAGTGGCCGGGGTGCAAAGAAGGAATCCTCCACAATTCACTTTGAGCTCCTCTGGAGATAGTGCATACGATCGTTTTAGAGCAAGCTTTAATGAAGGGGCCTTTGCTGGAGATCAGCTCTATGTTTCGGTTACGGCCGGAGCGATTCGCCGTCCAGCACGAATTATCGATGTCCGCTCGGATCGTATTATGGTGGAAATGGTTGATGATGATAATGTTCTTCGCAAGTTTGAAGTTCATGGGGAAGACCTTTTGAATGTGCGCTCAAGTGCAACGAGTCGCGAAGGTTTTGAAGATTCCCTCATGCATCTGCGCGATCTTCCCCAGGCCGATATCAAAGGACGCGCCGTTGGTAATTATGAGCAAAAAGGCTTTGCCATTGACGTTAATTTGAATTCACCTGGGCTTAAGAAATGGGTGGGAGAGTCTCAACGCTTGATCAAAGAAGAATTGGGGATTACCCCAGATATGAGTCCTCTAAGTAATGAACAGCGTATGGTCTTGCAAAATTATTGGATCAATCGTATTAGGCCTAAGATTGAATCCAAAGAAGCTTATGGCAAATATGGCAATGATCGAAGTGGTCTAGCTTCGCGTAACTCTGGTCGAGCTGACTTAGGGCAAGTTATTGAAGAAGGAAAGGCCGTGTGCTTGGAGCTCAGTATGTTTGCCTCCACTTTATTTTCTCAATATGGGGTAAAATCTAAACTTGTTATTGGACGAACGAATTTAAGAAGTGCAGATCCTGGCCAACATGGCTATCATGCATGGTTGAGGGTGGTCGATGATAACGATCGCACTCTTGAATATGTGGATAGTAATAATAGTCAAAGCATCCACCCGGATTTTGATGACTATGATTATTCTCTCAACGGTGTACGAGTTGAAAGAGAGATTCAACTTGTTATTCCTTAGAGGGCTAGAAACAAGGAATCAAGTATGGAAAAACTCTCTCTTGCACAATTGGACCAATGGGAAGACAACCGTAAAAGGGCCCGCTTTATTAATTGCCTTAGTGGAATAAAAACGGCCATTTTGGTGGGAAGTGCCAATCAGCACAAGCAAAGTAACTTGGCGATCTTTTCCTCCGTTTTTCATTTGGGAGCCGATCCTTCAATGATGGGCATGATTGTTCGTCCTGATGTGAGCCCGCGCCATACTCTGCAAAATATAATCGATACGAAATACTATACCCTTAATATTCTTCCCTTTGAAAAGCACGCTCAAGGGCATCAGACTTCTGCGCGCTATCCCCAAGAAGTGAGTGAATTTGATGCCTGCGGCCTAACAGAACAATGGCATGAGGAAGTTTCCGTTCCCTTTGTTCAAGAGTCGCGGGTGAAGTGGTTAATGGAGCTGGTTCGTGTGATTGATATCCCTGAGAATAATACCCATATGGTCATGGGCAAAGTGCTTGAAGTGCACTTTCCAAAAGAGATCCTTCACGAAGATGGCTCATTGGATCTCTTTGCTACAGACCCGGCCTTGGTCACAGGCCTTGATTCCTACCACCAGGCCACCCTGGGAGTACGCTATCAGTATGCTAAGCCTGATAAAGGGCCAGTAAAACTGTGATTTCAAGTAATTGAAGTAATTTCTATACCGTCTAGAGTTTATTCACTCCAGTGATTCTTACAGGTTGAATTGAGAGCGTAACGGTTCTTGTTTATAAATATAAATAAGGAGTTACTCGTGTATTTAAAGAAAGTTACAGCAATACTTTTGTCGTTTTGTCTCACGTTTTCAGCTGTCCATGCTGAGAGGATCTGGGATTATGACGACGGTTCAAGTCAGATGCCTACTCATAGTATTGAATATCCTCCTCTGGATATTTATGGCGAGTACTTCGAGGGGGATGCTCCTTACGATGGCCCTAACTACAATCATCTCTTTGAAAATTACGAGCATAGGACAGAACTCAATATTTACCGAATGGAGCGTAACCTTAATCGTATTTCGCAGATTGATTTTTCTCGTTACAGATCAAATAAAGTAAGAAATGAAATTCATCGTGAGCTCGAAAAACGCTTTCCCGGGCAGGTGGCCACAGATAGAAATGGTCGCTTCTATATCAAGGAGCCTAACCATGGTTTTGGTTTTTCTTCTAACGGTAGTTATTACGGCCATTTTGAAAATGGGAAGAAAGATGGTTATGGAAAACTGACGACCAGTAAAGGCTACTATAAAGGAAATTGGAAGGCCGATCAAAAGAGTGGCTTTGGTGAAGAGCTTATCAACGATTCTCTCTATATTGGCCAATTTGCTCACAATAGAAGACATGGCTATGGAAATGTGAGAACCAAGAACTTTACTTATTTTGGAGATTATTCACTTGGTTTCATGAGTGGTAGTGGTGTTCTTAAGCGTATTGCTCCAGAAGATCAGGCCTTTGAATATCAAGGGGAAATGAAGAAAGATAGACCTAATGGTTTAGGAACCTTGGAAGATAAGAAGTATGTCCAATCGGGTTACTTTAAAGATGGGTGGCTTGATTTTGATCGTTCTTATTTAGAGATGCATAAGGAATCGGATACGGTTATTCAAGAATCTTCTTTTGGTCAATATGGCACGAAGGCCGTGGTTAAAAAAGACGGTGAAGTTGAACTCTCTTTGGATAAGTTGAACTATGGTGATTTAAGTACGGTTAAGATTAAAAAAGATCAATCCTTAGAAGTTAGCTGGGCCCATCAGAAAGTCGATATTACAAAGAATGGCCAAGCAAAGATTGGAGATCAGCCCATTGGCCAAAGAGACTTCGAGGACTTGCTCAGTGATCAAGTTCAATCTCTAAGTAAACACTCAAGCCTAATGAGAAGTAAGAGCGATATTGCTTCTAAGCTCTTTTATTTTGGAAAAGATAGTACTGCTCATGCTGAGTTCTTTGATAGCTTACAGTACCTAGCAAAAGTTCAGACCCAAAACCTGAAAAACTTCCCTCGTGATCATGAGCGTCTTCAGCGCATGGTTAATGATGCTTACTCTCATATGAGCTTTTCTATGGGAATTCGCCATAACCCTGTGACGTTGAGTCTCGATAACCATGGTGAAATTAATCGTATCAATTATATCAATGAACAAAAGATTTTGGGTAAGAAGGAGTTAGTTAATAATTTCCACCAGTACCTTCAGGACTTACATCCTTCAAAGTATGCTTCGGCCGTAGAGAACTCTCTTAAGTCTAGCTGGGGACGATTTGGTTCCTATAGCTACCGCTCTGGCACAAATGCTATAAGTGTCGGAAGAGCGACTTTTAACCCTCTGAAGGGATATCGTGATGACCTGTTAATGATTCAGGATCAATATTCATCAGAAGAATTTTTATCGACTTATAAAGAAATTCTCTCAGGGATGGAGGACTCCCCACGAGATGCCCTTCGTTTAAGTGTTGAGAACTTTAGAAGAAGTAAGCCTTATCAAAAAGAAGAGCTTCAACGAATTTTTAAAGGTTTTGGAAAGAAGATTCCACCTCACTTACTATCGTTCAAAGAATTGAGTGAAAGAGAGCGAAGTACAGTTGAACAGTATAGCAATCTTGATCCTCAGGTGTTGGCCAATATAGAGCGTGAAAATTACGCACTTTCCAAGCAAATGAAGGGCTATCTCGATAATTATCAAGATATTGAACTTCCCGATGATATTGGTGATCTGACGGAGCAGGTAAGGGCCAAGCAGAATATTTATTCCACAGCTTTGTCAGTCCAAGAGATACAGACCACAACGCCTTCGACCTCGATCCTTAAGAATATGGCCCTTAAGATCACTAGGGAACTTTACCATGGAGTGGGAAGTAAAGATGAACTTATCGCTATGTCGAATCTTGCGAGAAAGTTTACTGATCTTGCCACCCAGTATACTCCAGGTATTTCTGGGGTTAGAGATATTTATGAGGCCATCAGTGGTCACGATTTCTTCTCTGGCGAAGAACTCGGTACTAATGAAAGACTGATGAAGAGCGCCTTTGGTGCCCTTGAATTGGCGACTTTGGGACTCGTGTCTTCCTTTGGTAAAAAGGCCATTATGGAAGGGCTTGAAAAAGCGGCACCTATTCTACATCGAATGATGAATACGATGTCGATTTCAAAAATTATAGATCTTGAGAAAATTAAGAATTATACCGGAAAAGTTCTAGAGGTCATCTATGATCTAAATAAAAGTGAGTCCCTTCACAAATTGAAAGATCGTCTAGGTTCTCTACAGAAACTAGGGCTAAGTAAAGCAGATGATATCGATGATCTTGCTAAGGTCGCTAAAACATCGGCCGGAAATAATGCGGACTTGGTCGCCAAGAATATTGATGACTATGCTGATGCAGCTCGCTTAGGGGCCGGACCAAAGATCCCCGCTCATCAGGCCATCAACTTTAAAAACTCAAAGCACTTTAATAGAAAATTAGTACAGCCTGAAAATTTCAATCGATACCATGGTGTCCATAATCGAACAGGTAAGAAGTTTATCTATACGACGAAGATTGACTATGCTGACGAGAAGTCATTACGAGATGGTGCTGCTATACTAGATGAGTGGGGTGTGACTATTACTCAGAAAACTAAATTTGAGGCTCCGGCCGGTGAGTGGGTGACAGAGGGACTGGCCGCCGCACAAAGAGGTGGAACCGGTGAAATTCGTCCTGGTGGCGATTACCAGGCCCTATTTACCATGCCGGATATACCGAGAAATTGGATCAGAAACACGACGGAGGCCTTCCCATGAAAGCGGAAGTAATGAATGATATAAGTGTCCTCATAGATGAACTTAATAAAACAGATAACTCAACCCTGCAGTACTTCTGTGAGGTGCGAGATGAATTGAGGGCCACTACAGATATGGCGAGAGAGAGAGAACTTTTAGAGATTTTATCTCGCTCATCCCGTATTATGGATGCTGGTGGATTTAACCTGGCACAACGAAGTGCTTGGGAGAGGATGTTTGAGAGCATTATGAAGGTCCTCTAAACTGAATAAATAGCTTACACGGATGAAGATTAAATTTCTTATTTCCTTGAAAATCAAAAAAACAAGTTAACTTCCACCTAAATTCGCATAGGGCGTTGGCCAGAGAAATAGGATTAAATATGAGTGAAGTAAAAAAAGGACACTGCCACTGTGGAGCGGTTGAGTTCGAGGTTGAATTTGAAAATGGTATTAGTGAAGTTAAACGCTGTAACTGTTCACTTTGTCGC
>JBFHGF010000246.1:0-5216 GCA_041583335.1 Bacteriovoracaceae bacterium | reverse complement strand
TCTTTTGATGGGCCGCAAGTGCTTCGATTCTATCGGACGTCCTTTACCAGGACGCACGACCATTATTATGACCCGTGACCACAGTTACCAACAAGAGGGTTGTCTTGTGGTGCATAGTCTTGAGGAAGGAATTAAATTGGCCCGTTCCCGAGGAGAAGACGAGCTCTTCATTGCTGGTGGCGGCGAAGTCTACACCCAAGGTTTGCCCCATACTGAGAGGCTCTACTTGAGTACGGTTGATTATAATGGCCCTGCCGATATTTTCTTTCCCGAATACCAACATCTTTCTTGGCAGGAAATTACCCATGAGTCCCACCAAGGGTGGGAACTCCAGGTTCTCGAAAGGAATTAAGACTCTGTTGAGTCTAGGTCGACATTGTAGGGAATGGTGGGGGTTGATTGTTCTTTTTTTGTTACTTCTTTATTTTCTTTAGTTTGCTTAGCTTCAAGTAATTCCTTTTCTTGATCTATTTCTTCTTCCGCTTTTATGAGAATATCTGCGTAGAAATCTTGAATGGCCGAATCGACACTCTGCTTTTTAAGGGCCTTCACTAACTTCTTAAAGTGAGGTTTTAGTTCGGCCTTTGTTTTCTTATCCTTGAGTTGATCAGGAATAAAGACCTCAATTACGCGTTCAAATGCGGAAAGGAAGATATAGAGGGAGTTGGGCTCGTTAATCACCCCGAGCTGATAACCTTGCTCTAGTGCCTGCTGGTAACACTCCTCCTTCATTTCACCTTGAGAGATGAAGAGGCGTTTATAGCGGGGAGACAGGGGCAGAATTTGACCAATAAAAATAGCGAGGATACTTAGTCCAATCATCCAGATAGGGTCTTGAATATCAAAGGGTATAAAATAGAAAATAAGATAGACCATTAAGAGGATGAATAGTGAAGATCTGAAGTAGGCCGCAGGGTAATGGTCACTGCGATTCATATAGACCAAATTGATCGGAGTGCCATAGTGTCGTGAGGCCTGCTCATTATTTTGTTGCAGCTTCTTTAAATCAGCGAACTGTCCTTTGTCATAGAAGCTCTGAAAGCGGGTATAGGTGTGCTCATTTTGTTTGGTAATATTTTTGACAAGACCTCTTGGTCGGGTCAGAAGTTTTCTTCCCATAATAAAGAAGAAAAAGAAGACCACGAGAAAAGTCACAAGAGTTCTTATATTTTGATTTTCTTTCACCGAGGCCCTAGGTGGAATCAAGGGCGCATCGGGATTGAGTTTAAAGGCAAATGTACTAAAAAATTGGGAGAGACCTTCTTCATAATTCATGCGCGTCAGGGCGGGTTTTACCAATTCGGCCAAGAAGTTGAGATTATCTTGCTCCAATTGTGCTTCTAACATCGGCGATAGATAGATCTTGAATTGGCGATCACTCAGGGAGAGAAAGAAAATCCCAAAACGCTCGTGACCCTGAAGGGAATCAACAATGGGTCTAATCTTTTCCCCAAGGGAGAAGCCTTGCGAAGAGGTGAGCAGTTCTACTTTAAAAGGAATGCCATAGTCTTCTTCTAGATGGTCGAGGAATTGATTCAGGCGAAATTCATAGGAATAGCTCAGGAGGTTGGCCTGGTCATGGATATGTCCAGTAGGAATTCTGAATTGATAGGGAATTTTTCGGGTATAGCTCTGGTAGAGTTCGGGTTTAAAGCGATAAACCCCGTATACACCTGCTAGGAATACAACGAGAATAATGGAAACAAAGGATAAGAGTTTCTTATTCATAACTCCTCCAGTCTTATAGATTTATATTGAAGATTTAAATAGCGATTGGTCTCATTAAACCACTGGGCCCTGAAAACAGATTCATGAGGGCCACTGGGGATGGCCGTGAAAACCAAAGGGGAATTCATGGCCGTGATCATTCGATAAGAAGGAGCAAAAGAGCTCTGCCGGCCACCGCTTCTAAACAGGCTACCTTGGCAGACCGTACTCTTGTCGCCTCGTAAGTGATAAGGGCCACGATTAAAGAGCTTTCTTAATAGGGGGGTAGACTTGAACTTTTCACCAAAGAGGATGTGAGTGAAGTGGAATTGATTTTCTTCTCCCCATGTTTTCAACCGAGTCTTCGGAGTTTTAGATAATGATTTTAGCAGGGCCTTCTTAATGAAGAAATTGCGCTTTTCCTCTACACTTCCTCCTTGATAGGAATTATACCAGACCAAGTCCTTCTCTTGTGGGGCCAAAAGGATGCGATCAAAGTTTCCATAATAGTCAGCAATGAGGGCCGTTTCACTGGTAAGGTGGGCCCAAGCTTGTTCACCAAAGGCCGGAGCAAAGAGCATCTCATAGGCCATTTCTATAAACTTAGAATAGAGATAGGGTGCCTGTTCATCCTTTTCAAAGCGACAATTCCACTGACTCAGCATACGCCCATTGGGGGTATCAGGGATAAAGGGGCTAATGAGATCAAGATAGGCCCGTGCCTGAAGGGAGTATATGTCGCCCTGTAAAGACTTCATCTGTTCTAATTCCCACAGATCATTTTCTTTAAGGACTTCTTCAATGCGATCTTTACGATAAGGGCCCATAGGAAGATTGACGTTGTCATGACTATCTATGGCCTCAATTGCATTATTGGCGGTGACGAGGATGTCTTCTTCTGGATTGAGCTTATGGTAGAGTCGCTCAGGTGAATGGACCTTTACCCAATGGCCATCTTTTCGCTGGGCCAAGCGTGGCAATAAACCACTACCACCATCGGCGCGCTCTGGCAGGTAGCCCGATTGCTGTTGGGCCAAATTTCCTTCCTGATCACAAAAGAGCCAATTGCAACTGATAAAGAGGTTCTTAACCAATTCACAAGCACTGTGCACATCTTTGATATGGGGAATTTGACGAAGTAATCCGACGGCCTGGGCCGAGCCCTGCTGATGACCACTCCAAGCGCGACTCATATAGAGACCATCTTCTAGATTTCCCATTTTGCTTAGGGCCTGTTCTGGAACTTCCAATATTCCCCTTTGAGTTTCAAAGAGATTGATTTCTACTGGACTGCCTTTTTTGCGTTCTATAATTTCTTTTCTCTTTATAAGACCTGAGGTCTGTTCGTCAGCTTCGATGACCTCTTCGTGCTTTATCTCTTCGATAAAGTAATCAATGGTGTCCATAAAACCATAAGTAAAACTAAAGGCCAGATCCTGGTTCCTGCCCATGATGATGCCTGGGATTCCCGGCATGGTGATGCCAACCGTCTGGCGATCTTTAATGGTAGAGACGGCCTCATACCAAATTGCGGGAAAGCGATTGATTACTAAATGGGGATCAAAGGCCATAAGAGGGGCGCCACATTTGGAGCGCGACTTGCCAATCACCCAATTATTTGAATTTTTTAAAGTTGGGATGGCCTTAAAGAATTTACTTTGAGGCACAAGGCTTTGGTCAAATTGAACCTTCTTTATATATTCCAAAATATCATAATCTTTTTTGGTGAAGATCACGTTGAAAAGAGAACTTATATAATCGGGAGAGACTCCTGCATGTAAGCTTTGAGCGATAAATTTTTCTGCTTCTTTTTGACTCGAGGCCAGACCGATATAGCCCATCACTTTCAAGAGGGAGAGCGAATCGGCCATGGTCCAGGTCTCCATGGGCACTTTGAGATAATTTAGACTGCGTGGCCAATGGCTTCTTCTTCCCTGATTAAGCCCTTCTGTATATGACTTAAGGTATTTGCGATCTTCCCCATAGAGCTGAGATTCTTCTTTTCGCGCTTGATAGTACATGCTCAAAATACAAAAGTGTTTATCGATGGCCAAGGCCTCTTCACTTGCTTCAAACCATAGACTAAGTTTAGAGCGCATAATGGCCTGAAGCAGGGTTACCTGAATGCAGCGATCTTTGCCGTGTAGATAACCTTGAGCATAGGCGTAGGCATTATTATCACCGGCCCTAATATGCGGAACTTCATTTTCATCATAGGTGATTTCAATAGATACCGACTCAAAGTTTAGAGACAGAGGCTGATTCATGAGTGGACCTTTTTCATGGTGGATTCAAGCTTGCCGTAAACCTCATGGTCCAGACGATCGAGTTCTTGGCGAATAAGCTCTTCACTAAATTCTTTGAGATGAGTGACGAAGTCTCTACTTTCATGTTTCGCTTTCATCTCTTTGACATTCACAGGTGGTAGAACCTTTACTTTTACCTTGCCACTATTCCAGCGTTTAGTATCGATATGGAGTTCATAGCTACTGAGTACAACAGGAATAATGGGAAGATCGCATTGGTTGGCAATGTGAAAGGCACCTTTCTTAAAGGGAAGGAGACCACGTCCTCTACTGCGTGTTCCCTCGGGCATAATCCAAACCTTTAGATGATGAGAAATCATTTTTTGACCCGCTTCGGCCATGGTCTTCATTGCACTTTTCTTATTGCTACGGTTGATTAGGATATTTCCGGCCAGCCAGTACATTTGACCAAAGAAGGGAAGAAGGCGAATAGATTTCTTTCCCAAACTTACGGTTCGCTTGGGAGTGAGTTGTCCGATCACAAAAATATCGTAATTATTTTGATGGTTAGAAATGATCACACCAGATTCGGAAACTTTTAAGAAATTTTCCCAACCTTCAACTTCTAATTTTATGCCCAAAATTTTAAGAACAACGACACCAAAGAGGCGTCCCATCAACCAAGTATTATTAGGATGAAAGGGACGTACGATACAGATAATGAGACCAATAACAGAAGCAAACAGACAATAGAGGACAATAAGCGTAAAACGCAAAAATTCGAGAATAATGGTAAACCTCCAAATCCCTTTGGAAAACGATCTTAAAATATTAAAAACATTGGTTATTGTAGCGGAGCTGAAAGGCCACTGCCAAGGGCCTGCTCCATTATCTTTTGATGGTACTCGGCGTTGGACTCTGGTCCACTCACCTCTATATAACGTTGCGTAACTTTGGCATCACTATGGTTGAGGTAGTCGCGCACAAAGAGTAAATCCTTTGTTTGATTATAGAGCCTAGTGGCGCAGGCCTTTCGCAAGCCGTGTGGTCCCAATTCCTTGGGGAGACCGGCCTTTTCAAAGCAGCGTTTAACCATTTTATAGGCGGCCCGGCGGCCAATAGGACCCTTGAGCAACGAGGAGGGAAAGAGGTATTCGCTACCATGCTTTGCGGCGTGGGCCTCCCACCAAAGGGCGAGCTTGCCATCATCATAGATGAAGTAATGGTGGCGCTTTCCCCCTTTTCTAAGGACGTTGAGCATAT
>JBFHGF010000245.1:0-5237 GCA_041583335.1 Bacteriovoracaceae bacterium | reverse complement strand
CCTCATTTTTTTCCTTCAAAGACTGGGGTCTTGATGGATAGAGGAGGGAAAAGATAATGAAATATATTATAGCGACTCTATTCGTAATAGCTCTCTTTGGTTGTGGATCTCAACAAACCAAGAAAAAGCAAGATGAATTAAGTGAAATCACAAATGATTCATTTAAAATGCCTCCGGCCAAGCTGTATCAAATTGTTGATGATTTTATTGGTGAAAAAGTTTCAGATGAGCCCAATGTTCTGATGCAAGAGAGTATTGCGAAAGTTCCTGAAGAAGAAGTCGAGGCACCCGAAGACGTTAAAGGTGATATTAATAAGATTTTATTGGCCTGCTATCGTAGAAATTTTGATCAAGGTTTTGCGATGATCGATGCTCTTTATAAGGAATATCGTAAGAATCCTATTTATTGGACTCAAGTTGGTTCTTGTTACTTGCTACAGGGAAGTAAGAGAAAGGCCTTACTTTACTACAATAAGGCGCGAGAAGTTAAAAAGAACTATGCGCCACCAATTAACAATATAGGCGTGATTTTCCAAAAATCTAGTTTCGATCAAAAGGCCATGAAAGCGTATGAAGAGGCAAAACGTCTTTCATCATTCTCCCTGACTCCTCTCTTTAATTTGGCCCAAATCTATGTTGACTATGGATTTATTAGTGAAGGGAAGGCCTTATTTGAATCCATGTACCGAGTAAATAGTAAAGATCAAGATGTGATTTATGCATTAGGCTTTGTTTACTTTGTTGAGGGTAACTATGGCAAAGCTACGAGCTTCTATAAAGAACTAGAGGAAAAGTATTATCGCACTGCTGGTATTGGTGCCAATGTTGCTTATGCCTTAGCGTTAAATGGTAATCCATCTGATGCCAAGGATATATTGGAATCTCTTGATTTACCGAGAAGTAATGAAGAGGCTCAATACGTCCAGAATGTGAAAGTTTTTGTGGAGAATAGAAAATGAGAACAATGATCACCTTGGTTTTAGCACTATTTACCTCTTATAGCTTCGCTCAAGGAACTAAGGTTCTCGATGGTGAACCGCGTGTTATTTATAAATATAAGAAGTATCAAAAATTTGATTTTGAAGACCTTGTTATTGAAGGGGAGACGGGAAGTCCCGGTGACCTTTCGATTGCACCTCGCTACCAAAGAAAATTTAAGAATAAGCTTCCTTACAGAAAAAATTTTAACGCTGAAATGCGTAAAAGTGTTGAGCGTATCAGATAGGGTTAGTTATGGAAACTCAGTTAGAAAAAGAAAAGCGTAGATTTGAATTAGTAGCGGTTGGTCCACAAGGCAATAGACATGTCTATCCGATCTTAAAAAGACGCTCCCTTATTGGACGAGGCCAAGCTTGTGATATTGTAATTCCGTTTAATGATGTTAGTACAATTCATGCTGTTATTGAGTTCGACGGGAAAGACCAATTTAAAATATTTGACCTCGATTCAAAAAATGGAACGATTGTTAATAATCAAAAAGTTGTTGTTGAACAGCTTGATGCTAATAAAACGTTCTATCTTGGAAATAATAAAGTTGAGATTAAGCCTTTTTTAAAAGAGGATCTTCCTCCTGCGCCTCTTGTTATTTTGGAAAAGGAGATTCCTAAGTTACCAACACAGGAGCGGGATTTACCTAAGCCTCCGGTAGCAAAGGTATCAACTGTGAAAGACCATGGTGAGGTTCACATCCCTCGTGTGGAGTATCCTCTCGCCAAAGATCCTCATGCTGAATTTAGTGAATATATCTTTGAAGATGCAGATAATCTCTTTCCTATTTTTAAATATGATGTAGGTAAAACCGCTGTTGAAATTATCATTGTATTTAATGATCGAATTCAAAGTGTAGACTATATCCCTGCGGAGAATGGAACCTATTCTCTTGTTGGTTCTGAAGCTAATGGTCATGATATTGAATATCCCTACCTTGGGAAAAAAGAAAAATTTCCGCTCGTTAAAATGATAAATGGTGAAGCAGAGCTGCAAACACCAGTAGGTTATTCCGTTAAAAGCATTGGTAGTTCTCATGACCGAGGGCAAGCAAATGCTTTTATTCTCGATCGTGAAGAGATTATTCAATATTCAAACCAACACATCCAAATCTATGTACGCTCAACGGAAAAACCTCCTAAGGTGGCGTCGGCACCTGTCTTTAGAAGAGACTCAGAACTAAGGAAGTATCTTTTCTTGGTTCTCTTTCTTGTTTTTTCATTCTTAATTCCTGCTACTCTTTTTGAAGTGGATGAAGAAATTGAAAAAGATAAAGCTCCTGAAAGAATTGCAACTATTCTTTATAAAAGAAAACTGACTGCTTCGAAAAGTAAGACGATTGATAAAACAAAAGAAGCTCCAAAGAAAATTCAAAAAAGTCCTAAGCAAGTTGTGAGTAAAGAGAAGCCTAAAGATATTGTGAAGGAAAAGCCCAAGAAGGTGACGAAAGATAATACGCCACCTAAGAAAGTAGGGAGCAAAGATGCTACCAAGGTTGGGAAAGTTAAGAAGGCCACAGCGAATAAAGGACCTAAAACTGTAAATAAAGATAAAGTAAGGCCAACAACGAAGGCAGCAAAGTCTGGATCATCTGGAACTACTCGTGCAGCTAAAGCTGCAAATACCAATGCTAAGAGTAAGGGAGCTGTCGATACTTATAAAAGTGCAGATTTTTCTTCCTCCATTTCAAGCCTAATGTCCAAAGGTGGCTCAACAAAGTCTTTTAAAGCTGTTTCTGCCACAAGTACTGGTATCGGAACTTCGGCGATTTCAGGAGCGGAATCTGGAGCAACATTAAAGACGGCAAAAGTGAGTAACAATACGGGCTCTCTTTCTGGCGTGGCCAGTGGAACTCTTGATTCGGCCAAAGGTGTAGAAGGGCTTGTAGATAAAAAGAGTATTTATACTGCAGGGTTGCCCTTTAAGACAGTAATTCTAGGAGGGTTAGACCCTGACGTGATTCGCCAAATTTTAGTAGAGAATATTCCAAAGTTTAGATATTGTTACCAAAAAGTATTGGATCAATCTAAGAATGCTTTTGATGGAGTTGTTAAGTTAAATTTCATCATTGGGGCTTCTGGACACGTTACCAAGGCCGGAGTGGATAGTGTAACTAATATACCGGGCACTGTTCGTAGCTGCGTGGTTAATGTGCTAAGACGTATTCGTTTCCCTGAGCCTAGAGGTGGTGGAGTTACTGAAGTTAGTCAGCCAATGAACTTCTATCCTAGAATGAAGTAAACTGAGCTTGCTCATGGGTATTAAAGAGAAGGTTACATTTTATATTACGATGACCCTTCTTATCATAGGGACTCTCATCAATTCACGACTCCTATGGGAGGGTAGTGAAAAGATAGATTCCCTAAGTATTTCGCTCGAAAAAGAAATCCCTAATCTTGAAATTTTTGGTAATGAAATTGAACAATTGATTGCCAACAAAAGACTGAATTCTCCAAGTTTACAAGAAAGTAGAGTTGAGTTTCTCGAGGTACCCTATTGTTCTCCTTTGTCCGATGGTGTTATGACAGTGATTTCCTTTCAACGGAATTTGTCTGCTCATATTTGGGATATTAAAGGGGGAGGACATATGGAGTATTTGAAAAAATCTCCCGACTTTAAAGCACAGCTCTATTATGGGGTTGGTGGAGTAAGCATTCAATTCACTGGAGAAGATTCTACATATTTTCCAACAAATTTTTCATTCACAAAGTCGGGAAAAGTGTTGAGCTTCTTTATTGCAAGTGCCCTTTATTCTCCCTGTATTCCTTTAGGTAATCAGTAGATGCCTCAATTTCTGTGCTATTGGCCATGTTTTTAGGCATAGACACCTCCGTTAACTGATTGAAATTTCGTTTTCCCTCATCTTGTCTCATAATGAAAGTGTTATTTATTGAGAAGAGGTAGGAGGGCCTTTATGGCCAGCGCTGTAAGAAATATTTCGATGTCTCTCAAGATGCTTTTGGGCTTCTTGTTCACCGTTCTCTTTCTCACCGAATGCTTAGATGGTTTTCACGATATTTCAGACTGGGCCGTTTCTCTATTTTTCATAATCATGATTAACGATATTTATGTTCACTTTAAGCTCTATAAAGGTGAGGAAGTGAAATCTTGGACTCTGTCTGAGAGGGTAAATAGCAATAAGCTAGATAAGAAGAAGAGGTATATGATCTACCTTATGAACTTCTTATTCTTTTTGATGATCATTGGTTCCGTCGTTATGGAAGCTCTTGTGATCTCTCAGAATATTAAAGATTCAATATACAAAGTATGTGTGGTGATATGGTCAGGAGTCTTTCTGGCCTCTAATCTTTACAATCTAAAGGAAAAATTTCGGTTTAGCCGATTAGTTGTTACGAATGTAGCACTGATGTTTCTTTTAGGGAGCCTTACTCTGATCTAGTTATTGGTCTTCACCAAGCACAACAAACTTATAGGATTTGTAGCCAGCTTCAGCAGCGGTAAAGAGCACTTTTTTTACTTCAGAATATTTAATCGATTTATCCACAATGAGATTCACAATCCCTGAGAATTTAGTCGCTGCGGAAGTGGTCTTTTCAATTTGTTTAACGGTGTTCTTCTTACTAACAAGTTCGTTGAAGAGGGGAATGATTCTTCTTCCACCGTAATCATAGATTTTGCCTTTGGGACTGCTCTTGTCTAGGATGACTTGATCATCTACCCAAATCGTATCCTTTGAAATTTGAACGACAACACCGTTGGTGTTGAGGTCTTGTGATTTTGAAGTGGGAAGAGTGATCCCCTCTGGAATATTCATAATGATTCCAGTGGAATTATAACTTTTGAGAAGGAAAACGAGCATGATAACGAGAATGTCGAGTAGAGAAGTGATATCGAGGTCGATAAGGGCCTTTTTGTTTCTTCTTCCTCTGTTGCGAATGGATCGATTGAGTCTCATGCTCTATTCCTTTTAACTTCTTAGCTTCTAGCTGCGAATATTTCCAAATACAATTTGATCAAAGAGGTGCTTGGCCTGAATATCAACACCTGCATCATCCTTGATCCAAACTTTATCATCGGTATTGCGGTACATTCTAACCGCATCCATAATTCTAACAATCGCCTCATACTCAATATCTACGATAGGCTCAAGAATGAGGGAACGTTCTGTTTTGTGTCTTTTCTTCATATCAATCATGAAGTCATGTAAAGCCTCAAGGTTATATTCTCCCTCTTTGGTCTTATCAATTTTTTTGATAAATTTTGAAGGAACACCTTGATAAAGGTTTAGG
>JBFHGF010000244.1:0-5252 GCA_041583335.1 Bacteriovoracaceae bacterium | reverse complement strand
TAAAGAAGTCATCAAAGGAGTCCATTAAAATACTTAGGATATCTTCGGCCTGCTTAAATTGATCGATGAGTTTAGATAGCCCGGATAAGTTATCCACAAGAATTTCAAGGGAAGAAATGGTTTTTTCATCGCTTAGCTTTTTAAGGATCCCCATGACTCGGTCCATATTGGCCAAGTTTCGACGACCAGAATCTAAGCTTGGGTTAAAGTTTTCATCAATCGTATCTCCTAAAATTGAAACCCCATTGAGTAACTCCGTTGAGGCGAGATTCTCAACCGTACTCATGCGGCCTTCTAGGCGATCCAACTTTTGGTCGATTCTCTCCAAAAGTTCTAAGATATTTTTATCGCTCATCAATGCTCCAAAGTAAGATGGACTTAGTAAACCAATCCACCTCAGGTTATAAGATTTAAGGTCCTTAAACCTTGATTTAAATCAATGATTTTTTATTTAACTCAAAACGAACGAAGCAGCTTAAGTGGGCAAGTTTCATAACTTCAAAACTAATTCAACCCCTCAATAAAAAATTGGAAACCGCTGAAATACCCATCTAGACGCATTCTCGACAATTTCTTCTCATCTGTTAGACGGCCCAAACATTACGATGACTTATATAGTCAATTGCTAAACTCTCCTATTCATCGCTTCTTCGGCCATTGGGCGTTTTTTTTCCGCCACTTAATTTACAGGGTTCTTTGAGAAAATAGAGGTACTCAAAAAAATATTGAAAGGCCAAGGAGGGACCTATGAGTTCAACGCCAAACTTTCAGCTTACGAAAAACCTGATCGCCCTATTCTTTATTCTAGGTCTGAGTTTTTCCTGTGTACCCCAACAAGAAGACTGTAATGAAGACTCTGATAGCGTCTGTGAATCAAGTGAAATTGAAAATGAAGATAATACAGACAACAGTAACGATGAAGTGGTCGATACACCCGAAGAAAATACTGAAGGAAATACGGGAGAAGACACAGGTGGTGATTCCAACCAAGACTTTGCCGACGAGCCCACAGAAACCATAACGGAATCCTTCAATAGACCTTGGAATAAAAGTGGTAATACCATCATCATTGATGCCTACCAAGGCAACTCAATTAATTGGGATCAAATGGCCACGGATAATAATGTTGCGGCCGTGATCCATAGATCCAGTATTGGCACCCGCGTAGATACAAAGTATCAGTCACGAAAGGCCGAAGCCCTTTCTCGCGGTTACCTGTGGGGAGCCTACCACTTAGGTTATAGAGGCAATACCATTGCCCAGGCCGACCTCTTTCTTGAGCTTATCAATGGTGAAAAAGACACTCTGATGATCCTCGATCTTGAAGATACCAGTAACGGAACTTTCATGACCATCAATGAGGCCATCGTCTTCATTGAGTATGTCTATGAAAAGACCGGACGAATTCCAGTGGTCTACGCCAACCACTCAACGACAGTGAAGCTCAATCAAACTGTTGCGGCCCATCCCCTCATGCAACAGGCGAAGCTGTGGTACGCCCGTTTCAAATCAAATGTCACCGACTTCCCCTTTGGCATTTGGAATAACTACTTCATGTGGCAATTCTCTAGTGAAATTAACTGCACCTCTACGGGAAGCTGCCTCTACAATGTACCGGGGACTCGCTACGATATGGATGTCAATGTATTCTATGGAGACCGCTCTGAGCTTGAATCCCGATGGCACAATTATTAAGCATCTAACGATTTCATCAGAATTATGTAGAGAATATTGGGCGATGAAGGTATAGAATTTCTTATGGAATTTAAAATCATCGCCCTGGCCTTGGGAGCTAACTTAAGCTTCGCTACAGGTAGCCAGTTCTTCACTCACTTCACCCGCAAGTACGGGACCTACTGGATGAACTGGTTCAAGGCCTCCGTCGCTTTGATTTTATTCCTCGTATGGATGCTCCTTACCGAAGGAGTCTCTTGGCCTGGACAAACACCTGTTCTGATGCTCTTTCTTTCCGGAATATTAGGTCTTGGAATTGGTGACCTGTGCCTACTGCAATCCTTTAAAGATCTTGGTCCCGGAAGAACTCTTATGCTCTTCTCCTTTCAGCCTCTTATCTCGGGAACGGCCGGACATATCTTCTTCAATCAAGGTATCGATTTTGAGCGCTTTTGGGCAATCTTCTTTTTTATGGTTTGTGTTTTTATTTTCTCTCTAGAGAGCTTTCGTAAAGACAAGCATTGGGCCATTGGCGGAATCCTCATGGCCTTAATCGGAATGTGCCTTGATACGACAGGAGTGATTATCACCCGCAGTGTCTTTGAACAAAATCCATCACTCTCTCCTATGACTTCAAACCTCTATCGCACCCTAGGAACAGTAGTCTTCTTCTTCCTCTTTTCTTTTCATAAGAAGCGAAAACTTCTCGCTCCCTTTCTTAAGCTTGAAACGAAGGAAAAATACGGTGCCCTCTTTGGTCCCTTTCTAGGAACCTTCTTATCGCTCTCCCTCTACTTAGCAGCAATCCAATATGCCCACTTGGCAACTCTTGCGGGAATTGCCATTACTTCGGCCATCTTTAGCACCCTTCTAGAATGTATTTGGCAGAAGAAATGGCCCACCACCTATCTGTGGCTGGCCTTATTTTCCTTCTTTATAGGCATGTATATCCTTCTTTTTTAAAGCATTCGTTCTTTTTTATTAATACTTATGTGATTTCCCGATTCTATGAGATAATGACTCCCTTAAGGAGGATTTGCATATGCTCACGGCCATTAAAAAGTTCTTAATCAATCGATTAATCAACTTTCTGGAGCAACCAAGTTTTCATCGAGCAGCTCCCCCCACCCACACCATGGACAAATTAAAGAGAACTCTTCGCCCTGGAGATGTTCTTTTGGTTGAAGGTCAACAACGCTTTAGTATGGCGATTAAATACCTCACCCAATCCAACTGGTCTCATGCGGCCCTCTATATTGGAAATAATGAATTAATCGAAGCTGATTTAAAAGAGGGTGTAATTCGTATCCCCGTCGATACTTACAAAGGTTATCACACTAGAATTTGTAGACCCATTAACTTAGAGCCTGATGACCTCAATAAAATTATCGAGTTCCTTATTTCTCAACAGGGACTCTCCTACGATATCATCAATATCATCAACCTTTTGAAGTACCTCTTTCCCTTGCACCCGTTTAAAAAGCTAGTGGGTTCACCCTTTATATCGCTGGGCTCAGATGATCCCACTCAGGTGATCTGTTCCTCCATTATCGCACAGGCCTTCCAAGATATTGGATACCCCATTTTCCCCGTGGTCAAAACAGTGGAAGGGCAAGTGAAGTATGCCAAACGGCATGTTTCATCCTATGTTCCTAGTGACTTTGATCGCTCTCCTTATTTTAGCGTGATCAAACCAACCTTAGAACATGGTTTCGATTATAAAGAAATTCCTTGGATTCAAGTTACTCCAGAAGAGCTTATGGTA
Source organism: Bacteriovoracaceae bacterium (assembly GCA_041583335.1). Taxonomy (GTDB): domain Bacteria; phylum Bdellovibrionota; class Bacteriovoracia; order Bacteriovoracales; family Bacteriovoracaceae. Next base: position 1,813 of record JBFHGF010000244.1, on the reverse strand, counting down.
AAGAAGTAGCCTGACGACTCTCTTCGATAAGTTCTTTGTAATATTCAATGGATTGCACCTCAGAGAAAACCTGAGGAAAGCCTTCACCTCCATCTTCAAAAGTTAGAGAGGTACAATTCTTCCCCTGTTCATCACAATGGTTATAGCGGTCACATCCACTTTCACGATCCGTGTAAGTGGCCGCCGCAGGATTGCCCGCAACTAAAACCCCAACCACTTCATCATCTGCATTGAACACAGGACTACCGCTATTTCCACCAAAGGCATCAAGGTTAGTGTAGTAAGAGCGCCCTACATGGGCATCGAAGATGTGGGCATTGTCGGTGTATTTCATTGGTAGGCCCATCGGATGACCAATCATAAAGACACTATCATTTTCAACGGGCTTCTTAGCGGCAAGCTTTAAAGGTTTTCTTCCTACGACTTCACGATCAAGACGAATTAAAGCAAAGTCATGAGAGTATCCATCCACCTCTTGTTGGACGGCGTAGATAATCTCTTTGCAAGTGAAAATATTCTTTTTGGACACACGATTTACATTTGTTCGTGCCGTAAAATCAAAGAGCCAAGTATAGGCTTCACAATAGTCGGCACTTTGGTTGCGAACTTCACCGATATTAACTCCACAATGACCGGCAGTAACCAGTAGGTCCGTACCCACAAGAAAGCCCGTACAGGCATAGCTGACATTCTTTTGGCGATTGAAACGCTCATCTTTACACATGAAATCAGAAATGGGATCGGCCCATAATTCAGAGAAGTTCGGATTGACATCATCCCACAAAGAATTGATCACCCCGATGGCCACGGATTTTCCGAGGATTGCCTTTCTTCCTGCCCTCATAATATCTTGGCGATCATCGCTACCAAAAATATCCGCATGAGCAGAGAATGAAATAAGAATTGTGTTACTTAATAAAATTAGTAATTTGAACATAATAGACCCCTCTATCAAGGGGTCTATATATCATAAATGCCCATGGGCAAGACTGGTTTCACCCAGTGTATGAATTATTTTCTTATACACTTCACCCACTCGTGAAGCTCTCCAACAGAGTCATTGTCGTTAAAGCGAAGCTCCACTTTAAGTATTCTACCGTTATAGGCCTTGGTAATTACATCAATTCCAGAACCAAAGTACCAAGTTTGATTCCAGCTTACCTGGTAGAAGATCTCTCTATTTTCTTCATCTATAGATCCGTAACCTTGTTGGTTTTCATATTGAGATTCATTGACAAGTAGCCAGTTTGGAAGCGCTTCAGGGTTAGAGAGCTTAATTCCCAACTCACCCTTATCATTTTTAAAAACGAGGTTAAGGACTTCGCTCCTTACTCGAGGGCGATCGAGGTGGCCAAGGAAGCGAGGAAAGTCTTCCCCCTCTACAACTTGAATGTCATAGGACTCAGTATACGTAACCGCACATGCAAACTTCCCTTCAGGTATAATAAGTTCACTGGCGTGAGTATTGAGCGCCAAAAGTATCGATAGAATAGTAAGTAAGTTTAAACATTTCATAGAATCCCCCAATTGATTTATGGGGGATTTATAGACTTCATTTATTATAACTACTACTACCTCTTTATTTTTTTCAATATAACATTTAGTTATAGCTTAGAGGTAATCCACTTATCAATATTATCCTCTAGAATATTCAAAGGCAGAGCTCCATACTTCAAGGCCTGATTGTGGTACTCTCTCAAGTCAAAATCTTCACCTAGCTTTTGTTTTGCTCTTTGACGTAGTTCTTTAAACTTGAGTTCTCCAATTTTGTAGGAAAGCGCCTGTCCTGGCCAAATGATATAGCGGTCCACCT
>JBFHGF010000243.1:0-5286 GCA_041583335.1 Bacteriovoracaceae bacterium | reverse complement strand
CATTTGGGAAATATCGGCTCCTGCAATAAACGCCTTTTCACCCGCACCAGTAAAGATAATTCCCTTTACTGATTTTCCACCATCTTCATCAATTAAATGAGTGAGAAGGCTTTTCAATTCACTTAGCACAGTGGAATTGAGAGCATTGAGCTTTGCCTCACGATTAATCGTAAGGTATCCAATCGCCTCTTTTACTTCAAATGTAATTGTCTCGTAATTATTTGTTATAAACATAGAAACCTCTTCCTGACTTACGTCCCATTCTTCCGGCCAATACATACTTCTTAAGAAGTGGGCATGGACGGTACTTTGTATCTCCTAATCCCTCATGAAGAACTTCCATAATGGCCAAGCAAGTATCGAGACCAATAAAGTCCGCCAGCTCAAAAGGACCCATGGGCTGATTGGTTCCGAGCTTCATCCCCGTATCAATATCTTCACAAGTGGCCACACCTTCATAGTGAGCATAGATGGCCTCGTTAATCATGGGCATTAAGATGCGGTTGATAGCAAAACCTGCCACATCATTGACCTTAATAAAAGTTTTCCCCATTTTCACGGCCGCAGCTTCCACTTCATTAAAAGTTTCATCAGTCGTTTCCAATCCACGAATTCCCTCTACCAGCTTCATTACCGGAACAGGGTTCATAAAGTGCATCCCCGCCACTCGTTCGGGACGAGAGGTAACGGCAGCAATTTCCGTAATGGAGATAGAAGACGTATTGGTCGCCAAAATCGCTCCTGGCTTGGCCACTTCATCAAGTTGCTTGAAAATCTTGAATTTGATCTCTTTATTCTCAGTTGCAGCTTCAATAAGAAGATCACAATCCTTAAGGGCGGTCATATCGGTCACCCCTTCAAGGCGCCCCAATGTTTCCGTTACAAAAGCAGTTTCCCACTTTCCTTTTTCCACTCCACGACCGAGCTGTTTCTCAATAAATCCATATCCAAAGTCCAACGCCTCTTGCGAAATATCAAACATTTGAACACTGTAGCCTGCCATTGCCGCCACCTGAGCAATTCCACGCCCCATTTGACCTGCTCCAACTACACCAATTTTTTGGATGGTTGCCATAATTACCTCTTTGCTTAGGAAAATATAAATTATTTAAAGTATTAAAATTTAATGGAGTGATCATATAAAGGTCCAACCTAATTATCAAACCCTACCGTGTCCAAAACCATCCCTGAAAATTGACTAATGATAAGGAAATGCTCAAATCTTTGGGATTTTGAGGATTTCTTGGTTTTTTTTTACATTGTACTGATTTAACCTTGCCAAGAAGGCCAATATCATTTAAAACCTTAAAACTATTCAAAGTGATTGGACGAGTGCATCAAGATTTAAACGCAGGAGTTGGTTGTGCCACATCATAAATCCGCCGTCAAAAGAGTTAGGCAAACAAAAGTAAGAACTCAAAGAAATAAAACCAAGATTACAATGGTGAAGAATGCTGTAAAAAGACTTCAAGCCGCTGTAGAAGCTGGTGATAAAGCTGTTGCTACTACTGAGCTTACAAATGCTCAAAGTAAACTAGCTCGCCTAGCAAAAGTTGGAGTTATTAAAGCTAACACAGCTGCCAGAAAGACAGGTCGTCTTGCTGCTGCCGTAAGCAAGCTTTCTTAACTAGCGTAAAGAAATATATAAGATAAAGTAATACCCTACGAAGTCTTAGATATTGGCCCACTTTAAAGTGGGCTTTTTACGTTTGAGCAAAAAAAATATCTTCCTAGGGATTCTGGTAAGAGTCGATCAACCTTAGTCGCAACTGCCCTGTAAGCTCGGAAGACTTCTGCTTGGCCAAAATCTCACATTGACCAAAGAACTTAAGTTCATCCCTAAGCTCTGCCTTCGTCCACATTTTAGAGTGCATCTCTATTTCCTTATCATACTTGCTTGGACGGGCCTTGCCCGCCATATAACTGGTATCCGACATTTTCAAAATATGAGATTGCATAAAACCAAAGAACTTAATCATCTCGATATGATCATTAACAAAAGGAAGAATTTTCTTATAAAAGTTCTGATGCTTCTTAGAAGCCCAAAGTTTAGCAAAGAGAAAGTTATCAAACTTATCTTGCTCCAATTCATTTTGAATATCTTGAACCGTTAAACTCTGAATAGGCTTTCCCAGTAGAGCAATTTTCTTAAGGATGTGGATATATTCAGAAGCCTCAGATGGAGTGTGTTCAACCAAATACGACTGTACAGCATAGGAAAGAGGCAGCGACATTTGCTCACAAATAAACTTCATGAGCTTGTCAAAATCCCAAAAATTAGGTGTTTTTATTTTGTATGAATGAACACTTTCTTTCTTTTTCAATTTATCAAAGAATTTATTTTCTTTCTGGAAACTAAGCAAGAAGTAGCGATTGCCCCAATCAATATCTTCGTTAAGCAGAAACTCCTGAACCGGAACTGATAACATTTCGCTCATCAGAACTTTATATGACTGTCCGGCCGAAAAGAAATCGAGGGTATTAATATTATTTTCTAACCAAGAGACCGTGATCTCCTGGGGATTGAGGACAGACCATTTGCCTCCCTCTAAATAGTGGTCGGGAACCGAGTTTAGAAAAATCTTTTCAAGAAAGGGATCATAACAAGAAAAGGCATGGAGCCCAAAATCCCCTTCCTTCAGAAGAGTTGGAAAGTTACTCTTAAATTCCCAAGGAAAGAAACTAGAAAACATTAATAACCAACTCCTCTAGCTCACGGGCATTCGTCTTGGCCAGAGATTGAAGGGTTTGATCAAAGTAGCGACGAGTACTGCTATAGTTTACAATCCCACCGCTATCCGGTGTATCCGTAGGGCGCGCATCACGGTTAAAGCTTCCAGTATAAGCAAAAGTTCTCGAGAAAACCACTTTAGGATGATTCGCCATAAACTTACCCAACTTCCCCTTCAGCAACTCCTGGTCTTCAAGAGAAGGGTCTTTAATAAGTACGATACGAATATTAATTTTAAATTGAGAGGCCGTAGGAACATAGAACCCAGCTCGGTTTCCGATGGAGCTTCCGTTTTGAAAGTTAGTGGCCGTCGTATTATAGGCTTCTGTGTAGCGGTTATCACTAGAGACAATTCCAATGAGCAGGGCATCCACATTGCTCGAAGGACGAGTTGAAATCTTCAAATCGGGATAAGTCGCAAGCAATGCCTTAATTTCTCTCGTGAACGGCACATTGGCCTTAGGGTAGACCGACTGATTCACAAACATAGGAATCGCCACCGACTTAATGCCATGCTCAGCAAAGGGGTTTCCCTTTGAACGTACGCGATAACCCCCGCAAGAAGTTAAGGCAGTTAGTCCGATAATAAGAACAAATAAGTGGATTAAACGATTTAAACTCATTGCACCATCATAGCTTCTTTAGTATTCATCGACTATAAGCCCCTTGCCAAAAACCTCCAAAAAAAGTGATATCATAGCTATATATGTTTAAGAAACTCGCTGACTCACTACCTAACATGGGGCAACATGCCCGCTCAGACTTTAAATCTTCAAAGTCTCGTTTCAAAAAGCATACGGCCAGTGAACTCTTTGACTTTCTTGAGCTCATCGAGCGCTGGGAAGAAATTGTTGGCCCCAAATTGGCCAAGGTTACTGTTCCCCTCAAGAATCAAGGCCAGACCCTAACTATTCTAACCAATCATTCAGCTTACTCACAGGCGCTTAGCTATATGGAAGACACTTTGAAGACTAAGCTCTTTAAGGTCTTCCCTTTGCTGCAAACCAAGATCAAAAAATTTAACTTCCAAGTAAGTACGGCCCACTTTGATAAAACCAAGGCCGATCTTGAAAAACGTGCCAATATAGGAAAGAAAACGGTCGTTGAAAAAAAGCAAAGAACTACTTTCCACCCCCAAAATCCCGTCTATAAAAAACTTAAGGCACAGGCCGAAGCAGAATTCGCCCACATTGAAGATGAGGATATACGAAAATCAATGGTTTCTATTTTTCTTCAAAATGAATTGAATAAAAACTCTTAAAATCCTAAAACCTTAAGATACTTTTTCAAGATAGATCAAAAAGCATCCCGCCCTCTCCTCTCTCTCAATAACCTGAAAGCAATCCCATTTATTGATCATCTCTTCAACTTCACGAGAACGATAGGAAAAGATGAGTTTGCCCCGATGCTCTAAAAGAGCATTGCCCTTTTGTAACCAAGAATCAAAATTTGATTTCTTCATACGCCGGCACAGATCTCTCTGTGGATGAGGAGAAGGTCTGCTACTTTCATGCCAGAAGTAGGGAGGGTTAAAGAAAATGGCAGCATAACGTTTCTGCGTTGTGAATTGTTCGAAGGTACTTGAAATGAGGTTGACCCTGTTGCAATCAAATATTTTCAAATTTTCTTTTATATAAGGATGAAACTCCGGCTGGGGTTCGAGGGCATCAATAAGTAGTGAATTATTTCTGAGCGCTAGTTCAATGGCCATCACGCCACATCCCGTACCGACTTCAAGAATATTAATATCACTGCTCCCTATATGATGGGATATAAATTCAACTAGCTCTAGAGAGTCATGTCCAAATTTATAGAAATCAGGTTGGCGATAATCCTGCATCTAGAGTACAAGCCACCACAGATGATCGTTTTGCTTATCCCCTAACTTATAGAGTTGATAAAGTGCAAATTGGGAGCTGTATCCACTATTGAGCAGTCGAATAAAAAAATCTCGGGCAAGCTGAAAGTTCGCGCGATTTAAATCCTTTACTTCTTCAGCGATGGCCGTCTTCACAGGAGTCATTTTAAGGATTTCTAAAACCTGATAGGTATCGAGAATTGAGCCTTTTTCCCATCGGTTCTTGATGCGTGAATAGAGAGTGCTCCTCACCTTTTCATCAGGAGGAAGGTAAGATTCGAAAACCCAAAATTGAGAAAAAGGAGCCTCACGGACTAAGTCTAGATTAAGCACTTCCCGTAACTTACCATCGACTTCGGCCTGTGTTGTTCTTCCTTCAATAAGGGAGTACCAAAAATCAAAGTACTCATTCTTCCAAAGTGGATTTTTAAATAATCCTCTTAGTTCAGATAAAGACCATTGAGCATCGAGTTCGTTAGCAATCTCTTCAAACTCCTCTGTTCTTCCTATACAAAGCTTGAAACCAATCGGTTTCCCATTGGCTAGCTCACGGAGTCTTTGGATAAAATGAACCAGTTCAATCGGCCCTGAAAATGTAGAATGAGAAGGAGGTGATAAAACAGTTGTTCCTGCCTTCACACCTCTGATTTCAGCGATTTCCTTTGTGTTTTTCACACCCGGCAAAACACCCCCATGT
>JBFHGF010000242.1:0-5310 GCA_041583335.1 Bacteriovoracaceae bacterium | reverse complement strand
TTTCTATATTTAACGAGACAAGGAAGACCATGCTCATCAATCTAGAGTTTAAAAAATCCAGCGCATCGACATGGATGCTCGCCATATTCAGTTTCATCATTCTTCTCACTGGAGTTTATAGCGACTTCTTCCAGGCTCCGACAGAGATCAACCCGGAGATGAGTACCTACCAATCCCTCTTTAAACCAGGCCAAATTCTTGGGGTACAGCAAATCGTTTTAAAGAATAATCTGGGAACCTTTCACTTTGAAAAATCGAAGGCATTGCCAGACACTTCATGGGTCATGATCTCTCCTCGAACTTTACCGGCCAATACAACTTTGATTAAAAATATTTTGAATGATCTCAATAATGTAAAAATCAAGAATGTTCACGAAATGGATGCCATCAATATTTCCAACTACTCTCTAGATAACACTCCTATCGAAGTGACTCTTATTGGAAGTAACGACAAATCTGCAACTCTCAAGTTTGGATTGGTTAACCCCCTCGATAACTCAACCTATGTAAGTTTGAGTGACCAAAAGGCCATTTACCACATCGATAATATTGGCATGTCCCTTAACACCTTAAACTTAGGAAGCTTTGTCGATACTCGAATCTTCACTTTCAATCCCTCTGATGTTACCGAAGTATCTATTTACAAGGGAAAGAAAGAACCGCGCAACATCCGCTTTGGTCTCACCAAAACGAAAACAGGTTGGGATGGTAGACAGACGAAGAACCTAAAGATGGAGGCCGTACAAGACTATCTCAGTGAACTTGCCGACCTTCGCAGTTCTTTAATCCTCGACAAAACGAATGAGGAGCTTGAAGAAGATATTCAAAGTTATATGGATAAACTCTCTTATACCGTGGAGATTAAAACAACACAGCATTCCTATAATTATGAGATCACTGGTCTTGTCAGAAAACTTGGGGACATTAAATTAGAAAAGTGGCAAACCTTTATGATTAAACCTTCCAATAGGAATCATCCCGTAGTCGTGTCTAAGAAATACCTTGGTCTATTTAACCCCAGCGAAAGAAGCCTGCGCTCCTTTCCCGTTAAGAAACTTTTTTATTAACAATACGAGAATTAGAAGGAAGATGATTTTCCTTCATGATTTTTTCTGGATTAACAAAGACCTTAATAAGACATTCTACAATGGCCGAGTTATACCAACTCAGCTCTTCCCTACGACTTAAGAGAATCTTCAAAGCCTCAACAGGCTTCTTATCTTCGTCTTGGATAATATGAACAAAGTTATCTGCCAAGCAAACAATATTAGAGAGCATTAAGATTTTTGAACCTCGCTTAGCAAAGGGAAAACCTGTTCCATCGAAGTGTTCGTGGTGTTGTAAAATAATTTGCTTAACTGAATTATTAATCAAAGGGTTGCCATCAATCAGCTCTAATCCCAGCTCCGGGTGTTTGCGATATTCAAGGAGCTGATCATCATTCATCTCATCTACTTTCATGGCCGATAGAGCAGGATCTAGACTCATTTTACCAATATCATGAAAGAGACAGGCCAAGGCCGTGCATTCAATCGTTGTCTTAGATTGCCACTCAAACTGCTTAATCATTGCCGTAGAAAACATAGTCACGAGGAAAGCATGGGTATAAGCATTGGGATCAAAGTCTGAGTAATCTTTGAAAACCGCATAGAGGTCCTCTTGATTCTTCACCAACTCATAGACATTTTCTGCAATTTCTTTTCCCTGATCAATAATAAGAGGTTTTATCCCTTCATGAAAGGTTTGCTCTAAGAACTTCTCCGATACATTTTGGAGCATCTTTACCTTTTTGTGGCCACCCACTTTTTCATTGGCAATAACTTTAGTCGTGAAATAATTATTGAACTTCACATATTTGTAGAGATCCTTCTTATGGAAATAGAGGTACTCCACATTTTTTTCATTCTTATACTTATTAATTCGATCTTTAGAGAGTTCATCTCCAGCATGTAAAATTTTGATATAACGGTTACTTTTGAGCTTCACATAAATATCAAACAGAACAGGTTGACTACTGTAGAATTCATCAATTTTCACACTGGTAAACTCATCATCTCCAAGAGAGACTTCCTCTTCTGGCCCCAAGTTCTTACGCCTTGTGATGGTGCTCACCATATCGCCAACACTTTGATGACCTTCAAGTAAATCTTTAAGGTCGGCAAATTCAAAAGGGCGAGTGATAACTTCAGTTGCCCCGGCCTTCCTCAGTTTTTCAGGGCTCCACTGATCATCCCCATCTTCTTCATCAATCTCTGTGATCATAATCACTTTCTGAGAAGGATGGTTAGAGCGAATAAATTTTAAGACTTGAATTCCGGCGTGATTTTTAACATTCACATTGAGAATAACGGCAAAGAAACTTCCGTTATAAAGACAAATCTGTGCGTCTTTTCCATTATTGACGACAGTTGCCCGATAATTAATCCCTTCAAAGTAGTCCCTCGCACTGAAGAGCCACTCCTCATCTGGATCTACAATTAAAAGATTCAGGGCCAAAAGGTCCTCCCCAAGAAACCGAAATAAAGGCAAAACTACCTAAAGTCTTATCGGTTAGTTTGGCGAGAATTAAAGCCCAAACGTAAAAAGGCCCTTACTCTAAGGGCCTATAATTACTAAGAAATTCAGCAATAAATTACTTTATTTCTTTGTGGATCGTGTGCTTACGAAGAAATGGATTGTATTTCTTCTTCTCCATACGATCTGGAGTATTTTTCTTGTTTTTAGTCGTAGTGTAGCGAGAAGGAGTTTTTCCTAGTTTTCTAGCTTCTGTACACTCTAAAGTAATAATGACTCTTGGTCCCTTGGCCATGAGGCGCCTCCACATTAAGTTCTTCTACAATTTAGCCTTCGGAGACTACACCTAACTTCTTGCGATGACAAGACTTTGTTGATACTAAGTAAGAATGGAAGAAAAAAAATACATCACATCTGATAACTGGACCTTTACGCATTTTAGCTCTGCGGATTTACAGGCTTTTATCCATCTCGGAGCCGAGCCCGCAATCCATGAAGAAGATGAGATCACTATTTTATATTTAGTTTCGGTTCTCAAAAATCAAGAGGAAGAACTCTTCCAGTGGGAATATAAGGAACTCCACGATGCCATCACGGCCATCAATGAAAAGTATGGCCAATGGGAGCTCACAGACCGCTCTCAAGGATCTGGTGGTGGTTGCGGTACCTGCGAGGCCCATTGAGGTAAAAATATAGTCCTAAATACTTACACGTTGACTTTTTTGCCATACTAGGCCAAATTAGTGCCCCAATTACAACTTTACCCGTCATTGTAATGGATACGATCCAAATCAATGATCTTTTGAGAGGTCCAAATGAAAGCAAATATCCACCCTGAGTACAAAGCTGTTACCGTTAACTGTGTTTGTGGCGCTAGCTATGCAACACACTCAACTGCTAATCTAGATAAAATTGATATCTGTGCAGCTTGCCACCCATTCTACACTGGTAAGACAAAAGTAGTTGATACTGAAGGTCGTATCGAGAAATTCCGTAAGAAATTCGGTTCACGTTACGCCAACCTTAAGAAGTAATTCTTATTCTAAAATTTGTCATAATAAAGAAAGCTTCTCTCGGGAAGCTTTTTTTATGCCTTTTCTCCCCAATAATCCCCTCAGATTAAATGAAATGAGCAATACATTCGTATCATAAATAATTTCTCTAAATATCTTTCTTTACCCGTCTAGCCTTTGACGATTGGCCATCCACCACCTATTATGGCCCATCCTAAAAATGCAAACAAAATTTTGTTAAAAACATGATAAAACCTAAAACTAAAAGTATTCCTCTGTGTGATGGAAGCAAGGTGATTTGCAACCTTTGCGCTCTTCTTGTCTTTACTCTGTACTTCGTTTTTACCGGCTCTTCAAAAGCAGAAGAGTCCCCATCTCTAACCCTTTGGACCTCCTCAGAAAATGTGGCCAGGGCCATTGAGCAACTCACCCCTGCTTTTGAAAAAGAATTCCATACTAAGGTAGAAGTTAATATTCTCAATAAAGACCTCACCACTCAGTTCAAGACAGCGGCCATCGCAGGCAAAGGGCCCGACATATTCTGCTGGGCCAATGATGTGATTGGAGAGCTGGCCAGCTCTGGACTCATTGAGCCCATTCACCTGTCGCCAAAGCAGCGCGCTGAGTTTTTAAAAACGGCACTGGACTCTTTTACTTATAATGGTGAACTCTACGGCTATCCCTATGACATTGAGTCTGTCGCCCTTATCATCAATAAAGATCTCCTACCTCAAGCTCCTACTTCCATGGAACAGCTTCTGGCCTGGAGTAAGGACTATCAAAAAAGTAATCCCAACCACTACGGCTTCTTATTTGATCTCAAGAATTTCTATTTCAACTTTGGACTTCTCAGTGCCGGAGGCGGCTATGTCTTTGGACCAGATAAAGACTTCCCTGCCAAATTAGATCCCCAAAATATTGGTTTGAGTAATGATGGGGCCGTGGCCGGAGTTGAGTACCTAAAGTCTCTCGTTAAGGAAGGTGTTGTTCCCACTTCGAGTAATCGCAATATTGCCTTTGAAAAATTCCTAAAAGGAAAACTTGCTGCAACTATTGATGGACCTTGGGCCATTAAAGATATCCAAAGGGCAAAGATTCCCTTCGATGTTCTACCAATCCCCTCACTAGGTGGAGGTAGCCCTAGACCCTTTGTTGGTACCCATGGCTTTATTGTCAGAAGAAATAGTAAGAATAAAGAATTGGCCAAAGAACTGATTGAGAAATTCCTCGTTACCGACCAGGCCATGTACATTCTTTATAAAGAAGTCCCCCGGGGCCCTAGCCGCAAAGGTAGTCTCGATATTTTAAAGAATGAACTCGCGCGAGAAGACCTCTATGTACTTAATCAATTCTTTAAGAGTGCCGCAGGTGGAATGCCCATGCCCAACCTAAGTGAAATGGCACCTGTTTGGAGCGCCATGGGTTCAGCCTATGACCTCATTTTTAATAACGATACAGACCCAAAACTGGCCCTAAATCAGGCGAGAGACAAAATATTGCTATCAATCAAGGATAATAAGGATGCAAATTAAAAAATGCAACTGGTGTAAGCCCCTACTCATCAGTGTTCTTAGTGCTTTTACTTTATCAGCTACTGCTAGCTGGGCGCCACAATCTTTCTATACCGACGACTCTTCTTATTACTTAAAGCTAAATAAAGATGGCTTCCATCATCGTTTTCATCTGGCCAAGAGCGAGTGTTCATCCATTCAAAAGGCAGAGATTGTTGTTCCTGTTGAAAATAAGAACAATCTGACTTTCCCCATGTATAAAGTCCAGATCA
>JBFHGF010000241.1:0-5322 GCA_041583335.1 Bacteriovoracaceae bacterium | reverse complement strand
GTGTAACACACCGGCCAAAGAGGGGCAAGAAAAGAGTTTGATTTATTGAGGATGATACCGAGAACATTGACTTTTTTGCATGTTACGCAACGCAAAACAAAAATCTATTTAGTAAATATTCATTACTTACTAAATAGAGTTCACATCTTCCATGCTCCAGAGGACTTTCCTTCTTTTTGAACCCTCTGCTGGCCCAACGATTCCCTTTTCTTCCATCTCTTCAATAAGGTTCGCCGCACGGTTGTATCCGATCTTTAGCCTGCGCTGCAACATTGAAGCACTGGCCGTTCTATGTTCAATTACTGTCTTCACGGCCAATTTGAAATACTCTTCATCAGAGGAGGGATCACTGATTCCCCCTGAAATATGAGAACCAAAAGCATAGGGGTCCTTTTCTTCCTCTCCACCATTTTCAAGGAAGTCCATGGCGCCAGTGTGGTAGCAACGGGGAATGGTATTTTCAAGCTTATCTGCTAGAACTTCAATTTCATCTTCATCTACATAGGCCGAGTGAACACGCAGATTATTTGTGCCATGACGGTAGAGCATATCCCCTTTTCCAAGAAGTTTTTCTGCTCCAATAGAGTTTAGAATCGTTCGAGAGTCCGTTGATGAAGTCACTCGGAACGACACTCTTGTTGGGAAGTTAGACTTAATCAAACCTGTAATTACGTCTACAGATGGACGCTGAGTAGCAAGAACCAAGTGAATTCCTGCCGCTCTCGCCTTCGCGGCCAAACGACAAATATTATTTTCAATGTCTTTACCTGCTTTTGTAAGGATGAGGTCTGCAAATTCATCCACAATAATAACCAGATAAGGAAGCTCGTAATGCTCCTCCGGCTCATTCTCATAGAAGGGGTGGATTTTAGCCAGCAACTCAGGAGTTGCCCTCTTTAACTTCTCATTAAAGCCTTCAATATTCCTCACTCCTAGCTCTTTAAGGATGGAGTATCTTCTCTCCATTTCCTGACATGCCCAAAGTAGAGAAATTGAAGCCATCTTAGCATCGGTTACCACAGGCATAACCAAGTGAGGCAGATTGGCATAAAGGGCCAGTTCCAATTGCTTAGGGTCAATCAAGATAAGCTTCATCTGACTTGGAGATTTCTTCACCAATAAAGACACAAGTAGTGTATTGATGAATACAGATTTACCTGCACCTGTTGCCCCAGCAACAAGCATATGGGGCATAGAAGCCAGGTCAACAACCAGGGGCTCTCCAAAAGCATCTTTCCCCATTGCAATAGGAAGTTTATTTGAACTTTTCTTAAACTCCGAAGAACTCAGTACCTCATCTAAGTAAATAATCTCTCTTGGGTTTCTAGGAACTTCAATCCCGACTGTTGCTCTACCAACCATTGGATAAACAATTCGAATAGGTGCCCCAAGAAGCGCCATTGAGATTTCACTTTCAGCACTTGTTACTTTTGAAACTTTAACCCCAGGACCAAGCTCTAATTCAAAAGTGTCGACCACGGGCCCCTTTAGAATATTGACGATCTCACCTTCAATTTTAAATTCATTAAGCGTGCTTTGAATTGAATGAATAATCTTTTCAAAATATTCCGAATCGGGGTGACTTTGATCCCTCTTCTCTTTTGTATCAGTGAGGGTCGTTACAATATCATAGTATTGTTTTTCATTGGCTTGCTCACTTTTGAGCTTATAGTTTTTTACGGCTTCATCTTTACCAGATATTTCACCTTCAAAGGGAGCAGAGAGTGAGGTCCTTTCTTGCTGTTGATAGCCGTCAGCCTTTGTATCAAGTGGAGACATTGTAGAGCGCGTATCGTCACCTTCAATAGGAGTGACCTTAGGAGTGAATTGAACTTCTTCAATTTCTTCAGGCTCTTCAACTTTAGTATCTCGGCGTATATTCAATTTCTCTTTTAGCGATAACGAGGGCAGAGACTTCTTAGTAGGCTTTTCCAGTTTTTTATTTTCTGAATCTCCCTTTAAAGCGGAAGGAAGTTTAACTTGAAGCTTACCCTTCATGGCCTGAAATCTAGCTACAGTATTTTGATAAATTCTGATTGGGTTAGCAGCAATAAGAAATCGCCACGTTTGACCAGGAAGTCTTCCCAAGAAAGCGAAAAACTGAATTGCTACTTCCTTAAATGAGGATCGAAAAGATCCTGCAAAAAAAGCAATCAGAAAGAGAGAGCCCACGGCCAAGCCTTCCCAAGGGCCAAAATATTTCTTTAAAACAAAATTCACGCCACTGCCTAAGAAGTTTGGAGAGAAGAAATAAAAAAGAAAGAGGGCACCTAAGCTTAAAGTTAGGATATTAAAGAGATCAAAGGAATAACTTCTCTTTGAAAACTTCAGAGTATAGAAGCAAGCGAAGCATAGAAATGGAAATAAAGTCCAAGGACCTAAATAGTAGCCCACAAATACAACGATGGAAGAGTAAAGGTAGGAAAAACTCCCAATAGAATCGGTAGAGGAGCTTATCGATAGATAGTTATCTGGAAGGCTATCGCCATAATAAAAAGCGGCCAACGAGAGAATGGTAAGGACAAAAAGTAAAAATAGCTCTGCCTTGAGCAGTTTATTGATCACGTTATTCATATGGTTATTTTACTCATCGCACCTTTAGACGTCCACTTATTGCTCTGATTCTTATCACTATGTCTGACGAGATTATTCAATCATTTCAATAAGTTTCATATACCATGCCCAAGTTCATAGGCACTAAACAATACGCAATGAGCTCCTTTAAGAGTCCGAATATAGGTAAAAAACGTCCTAAATACTGTATTTTTCTCAAGAATTTCCGATAAAGAACTAATATTGATTCATAAGGAATTTATGAAAATGAAATATAACAAAATTTTTCTCCCTTCTCTCATTATACTGTGGGCCCTTATGCTTACTCCACAAGAGTCTTTTGCAGAGGAGCAACCAGAAACGAAGACAACTATCTTTGTAAAATACAATAATGATTTCAGAATCAATTTATCCAAACTCTATATTCCAGTTTCAAATTCTATTAAAGTTCTAGATGCTGAAAAAGGCGAAACCCTATATCTCAAGACTGATGGAAATTACGAAATCAAAGTAATTGGAAAGGCCGGAGATATGTATGAAATCCAAGTTAAGAAGGATGGAGAGGACGTCCCAGGGACTTTCCTCACTGCTCCGGCCAATATTAAGAGTGGTGTAAACTGGGCAGCCGTTAAGGCCATCGTTAATGGAATGGATGAGATTGCTCGAGGTGCAGTTTTTCAACCAATTTGTGAAACCGATAATTCAACACCCCCTACTCCAGGCCTACGATCAGACGGTAGTCCTAGCGCTGGTCCTTATTCTGGTGAGGATACTTCATTTTCTGGAGTCATACCTGAAGGCAGTGACACCTATATTCCACCATCAGATGGAGAATTCCAACCAGGGTGTGAAGTACTCACTGAACAACCCATCTCTGAGGATAAGTCAGATAAATTAGAAACCTGTGTAAAATCAATTCAACAGGCCATCACAGCAGGAAATAGAGGAAGTAACGGTCAGCTTAATAGAACCAAGGTATTTAAGGCCATGTTCTCCCGACTGAAACCAGAAGAGCAAGCATTTGCCGGATATGTATTCACGGCACTTGGTGAATCAGATATGTGGGTAAATAAAGATAACCCAGAAGAGGCCATGTTTGTAATGAAAGTATTGCAAAATAGAAAGGAAATGGCCCTATCTCAAGGTGCTAAAGAGCCTTACAATGTTCTCGACGTGGCTCTAGATCCATGGCAATTCTCCACATACAATGCAAATGACCCCAATTGGAAAAAAGCTATCGATCCGAGTAGAAACACAAACTTCTCCGGCGTGGTTGAGGCCTTCAGAAGAATGACTGATCCTGAACTCTCAAAATGGGAACCAAAAGATCAAATGGATAAAGTTTCTCACTACAGAAGAAACTATTTAAAAGAGCCATGGCCATCAAGTAAGGCCAATCGGGTGCGTGTTTATCCCAAAGTAAATGGAGTAGATCTAAGAAGTAGCTCTAGTACGACAAATGGTGCAGTCGGCAGAAATGGATACAACTATATTTATTCAAATATTGATGGACCCAAACACTGGATCTACACAGAATCAACCAGAGGGAATTGGCGCTAATGAAAACGATAACTCTATTCTTATTTCTCTTCTCCATCTTGATTGAGGCTAAAGCCAGAAACTATGGAGAAAATATTAAAGACTGGAAAATCATAACCGGTGAAAATAACTACTATATTCAAAAACTCGATAAAGAGCCGAGGATGTTTAAAATCTCCTCTATTGGCGGTTTACCTAAAATAAAAAAGATCATAGAGAAAAAGCAATCTCCCGATATTATCTACGTAATCTACTACGCAGGCAGTGCCGGAACTTCCCACATCATTACTTCATATAGGGCAGTTGCCTTTAACTTGAAAAAAAATAAGTTTCTTGGAGATCTCGCTTACGAATACAAAAGTGAACAAGGAGAGAAGGTTTATCAACCCTCATGGAGATTCAAGGACGGAAAACTTATCGTAGAAGATGAGTCTTACAATTCCAAGAAAACGATTCCAATCAAATAGCTCGCAATTTAGTACGAGAGAGCTGGCCATTCACGGGCCAAATAACCCTACACGACGTTACAGGGCAAAAAAAAGCCCGTTCCGAAGAACTCGCCTGAACCCTAACTGCTTCAGTATATAACGGAGCATCTTCTCCGATGCTCCTAGTCTTTTGAGGAGATCTAGATTTTAGGCAAAAAAAAAGCCCGTTCCGAAGAACGAGCTTTTTATATAATGGAGCATCTTGCTATTCTCACACTCAGTCTCCCGAGCACTACCTTCGCCGATGTTGGGCTTAACTGCCGAGTTCGGGATGGGATCGGGTGTTTCCCCAACGCTATCGACACTCCAAATTCAAATTCATTTTCAGTCAAACTTATACTCTCAATCTCTCAATCAAGCAATACCAGTCTGGAGCTTTTACACTCACAAAACAGGATTAAAAATAGTAAACAGAACCCATGTAAAATAGAACAAAGCAAAACGACAAATTAGTATCAGTCAGCTCAATACATTACTGCACTTACACCTCTGACCTATCAAACTCGTAGTCTACAAGTTGTCTTAATAGAAGTCTTATCTTGAGATAGGCTTCCCACTTAGATGCTTTCAGCGGTTATCCCTTCCGAACTTAGCTACTCGGCAATGCAGCTGGCGCCACAACCGATACACCATAGGTTCGTCCATCCCGGTCCTCTCGTACTAAGGACAGATTCCCTCAAACTTCTTACGCCCACGGAGGATAGAGACCGAACTGTCTCACGACGTTCTGAACCCAGCTCGC
>JBFHGF010000240.1:0-5351 GCA_041583335.1 Bacteriovoracaceae bacterium | reverse complement strand
GATGAGTGCGGTGCAGTCCACCATTAAGGGAGAAGATCCGTTCTTCCCACAAATTCACATCCGTGAATTTGTCCCAGAGACGGGGCCATTCGCTAAGTCGGACATCGTGTCCGACTTGCAGCGTAAAAGCGCTCCTTATTCAGTCGCCCTTTTACGCTGCCGCTCTTTCTATTCAAGTCCTTCAATTCAAAAAAAACCTCGAGTAGATCGAGGCTTTTTTATATATTGAATTTAAACTGGTGCCTCGGGGGGGACTTGAACCCCCACGCCCTTGCGAGCAACGGATTTTGAATCCGTCGTGTCTACCATTCCACCACCAAGGCACAGGAGTAATAATTTATATAAAATGGGCGGAGTTGTCCAGCGGGATATGAGGGATATACTGCCGATTGTGCTGCGCAACTTAATCTAGTTTAGAGATAATGAGCGCCTCTTTGGTCTTGTAGCGAAAGAGGCCTTCTCCCAAGTAAGACTTAAGGAGGCCATTGTCGATGATGCAGGAGTAGCGAAGGTAGTCGATGAAATAGCGCGGCAGTGACCAAGGCATCGTTTGCGCCACTCGATTTCCAAACTTTAATAAGAAACTTGGAATAGGAGTTGTGGGAATATCTAAAATCTTCTTGGCCTCTTTGAGGGAAATGCATTCGTCGGGGGCGACATTATATATACCCGAGGGAACCTCAAAGAGGGTTCTCACTAAAATGCTGGCCATATCAAACTCATGGATAAATTGAAACATGGGGTTGAAGTCCGCGCACACTGGAGCGTAGGGAGTAAGCAAATATCGAGTCATGGTATTTTTGATTTGAGGACCAATAATAGTAGATGGCCTTAAAACGACAGTGTCTATTTTTCGTTGATTCTTCCACAACCAGTTGGTTGTAATTTGATCAACCTCTACAACATCTCGCAGTTCGGGGTATTTAATGGACGCACGCAAAGGATGGTCTTCTTGGAGGAAGGTAGGGTTGTCGTGAAGTGCACCATAGACATGGTAAGTACTTAGGACAACGACCCTTTTAATTCCAAACTTAAGTGATAAATCTAAAATTCTTCTGGTTTCAATAAGATTCAAATCGAGGCGGTCTTCTAAAGATGACTTGCCATGGGTGAGCCGTCCGAGGAGATAGACGGCATCAAATTGATGGTCACGAAAAAGCCTTTCAAAGTTACCACGAGTGTAGCGGATTCTTTTGAAGTCGATATTTTCAACTTGAGAAAAGTCAGACTGGGGAGTTCGTTGGTCGACTCCCGTAATTTTAATATGAGGATGTTTCATCAGCAGGATTTTTGCCGTTATATTGGCCAAACCTCCTGCCATACCAATGATGAGAATATTCTTTATAGGCTTTGCCGTGGATTGGTCACTAGTCATTTCGAGTGTGCCCCTTTTTGATTGGCAAAGAAGGGACGACGTTCGCGAAGTCCATTATCAATAAGTTTTTGAATTTCTTTTTTTACCAATTGAACATGAATATCAATTTCTCTGTCTGGGGCATCTGCTGAAAGGTCAGCGGGAAGCTCAATCGGTTTTCCAATATGAATATCTACCGGGCTTGGTAGTGGAAAGTAGAGGGGACTGATAGGCAGTGCTGGTGTTCCCAGGAAGTTTGAAAGCCCTTTGGCCTGATAAACCCAAGGGAATATTTCCTCGCACCCTATAACGGCAAGGGGAAGGATTTTGGTTTTTGTGGATAAGGCCATGCGCAGGAAACCATGAGTAAACTTTTGAAGCTCATAGTAATGGTTGCTACTTTTGGCAACACCTGGAACTCCCTCTGGGAAGGCCAAAAGGGATTGACCGCGAGTGAGTAAGTTATGTCCATTTTGGCGATCACCTAATACAGCACCTCCACCAGCTGCCGCGGTGGCAATCCAAGGAAGAGCAGTAAAGAAGCGATCGACCATGGATCTTAAAATTCGAGGAGGATGGATCTCGGTTGCAAAGGCCGTGCTGATGAGCATACCATCAATAGCAATTTGGCCAGAATGATTGGAGATTACAATATAAGGCTCATCTTGGACATTTTCTTGTCCAAAGAGGCGTACTTTGAAATAGTGCTTATAAAGTGGCCAGACAACTTCAACGATAGTTTTTGCCTGCTCCAAGTTGAGGCCCCAAGGGTCCTCTCCGCTGGGGTAGCGCTCTTGCAGGTCATGCATAATCTGCTGAATTTGCTCATCAGAAATGGTAAGACCTAGCTCTTTAATCAGACTTTTTAAAACCACGGTAGATATCTCAACGTAACGTAAATAGAAGTATTTATCATTCTACCAAAAAAAGTACGCTTCTCAATCGGCAAATAAGCGGTAGAAGGAGAAGTCGTGCTATAATGGCGTTGTGTATTTTTTGTGAGGAAGTATGAATAAGAATACTGAATGGAAATCTAAATTTACTGAAATTGTCCAAACCTGCCAAAGTGAGCTTAAGAGAACGACTGATATTGGTAAGAGGATGTTGTCAGCTTCAAAAACAAATACAACTCTTCATGAATCATATGAAGAAATTGGAACTCTTGTGGTGAAGGCCCTGAAAAATGGTGAGCTACAGTGGGATAATCCTCGCGTGAATGAAATCTTAAATACGATTAAAGGGTGCGAGAAAGATCTCGAACTCATGGAAAAAGAAGTAAATCATATTAGATTTTCAGAATCTGATAAGGATACAACGACTAAGAGTTAGTCTGTTGCTGCATACCATATTGCTCCAAGATGAAGGCGAGTACGCCTTGCTCAAGTTGGTCAACTCCTTGCCCTGCTTCTGCTGAAACAAAGTGGATTTGTTTTACCCATTTATAGCGGCCCATAAGCTCCACTTTCTTTTTTTGAAGTTGGGCCTTTTCTTTCTGCTTTTTAAATTTATCAACTTTATTAAAGGCCACCATCGTGAAGTGGTTAGACTTCTCAAGGAACTCTTGAAATTGCTGATCCGATTTCTGGTCGGGATGACGGGCATCTTGTAAATTTAAAAGGCAAACACTGGCCGGTAGGGATTCAAAGAAAGTTCCCATGAGGTCCTGCCAATTTCTTTGCATCTCTTTTGATACTTCTGCATGGCCATAGCCGGGAAGATCAAAAAGAAAGAAGGGAGGAATCGAAGGATCGGGTGCACCTTTATCTCCTACTTGAAAAGAGAAGACATTGATTTCTCGGGTTCTTCCCGGAGTCTTCGACGTTCTGGCCGTCTTCTTTCCAAAGAGAGTATTGATTAGGCTTGATTTTCCGACGTTTGAACGACCAACAAAGGCCACTCCAATCATTTCTGGGTTTTTTTCAAAAAGACGATGAACCTGTTCGGCCTTGTCTAATCCAAGCTGAAAATGTGCGCTTCCTCTAATAAATTCCATAATTGATCCCTTATTTACCCTTTTTTGGTACTAGGCACAAGTAAACAGTTTGAAAAATGAAATCTTTGCTCTCTTTGCACTCCAAATCAGTTGAGGTTTTGTAAGTTGTTCTGAGGTTAGGAGGTGAATGGATGTGGAAGAAAGCTATCGATAAAAAAGGTTTTAAAGTCGGGGGGAGACTTCTCTTTGTAACATCTGATGGACGAACATTGAAGTATAAGATCAACCGGCATACAGTGAAAGTAAGTTTGAGGAAAGGAGTGATTAGCCAATTTTCTTCAGCAAATATTATTTTGCCTGCAATCCGTGAAGAGGGAGAGTATCAAATTATATGGGACGAAGAGAGCTCCAATTATAGAATGGAATCTGTGCTCGATACCCCTTTTATTCAAAATAGAACCTATACGACTTCCTCCTATCTACTCAATGGAGACGAGGTCTATCTCGACTATAATCGAATAAAGGCGTTAAGTGCGACGGATGCAGAGTCTTCGCACAGTATGCTTGATTATCGATGGCCAGAGGATATTCCCTTCCTCATTGAGGGAGAGACGGGTTGTGGTAAATCTACTCTTGCTCGAAAACTTCATAATCAATTCGTTGGAGAAGATGCTCCTTTTATTGCCGTCAACTTATCATCTTTCAACCCCTCTTTGATTGAGAGTGAATTATTTGGTCATGAAAAAGGAGCTTTTACTGGGGCCATTCGTGATAAAAAAGGTGCTGTAGAGTTAGCTTGTGGGGGAACCTTATTTCTCGATGAAATGGATAGTCTCGAGTTATCGATGCAGGTAAAACTATTGACCTTTCTTGATGACCTCAGCTTCCGTAGAGTAGGTGGGGAGAGGGAGTTACAGGCCGATTGTCGTATCATCTTCGCTGCGGGAAGAAGTCTGAAAGAAATTGTCGCCATTGGGAAATTTCGAGCAGATCTTCTCTACCGTATTCAATCGGGAGTCGTTGAGAGATTGCCTTCCCTTAGGGATGATCCGTTGCTCATTAGGCAGGAGCTTCTCAAGTATTCAGAGGAAAATAATATATTGATCGAGAAAGATTTGGCCGAATATTATGAACACTGTTTATGGCCTGGGAACTATAGGCAATTGCATTCCCACTTGAGAAGAAAAGAGATTATCCATTATGCTTCTCGGCGGTTGAGTCTATGTTCTCTTGACCGGGAACTGGAGAGGAGAGAACGAGGAGTGGAAGAAAGAGACTCTTTGGAGCTAGTGAAGAAGAGGCATTGTCAAAAGATCTTTTTGGAGTCTCATGGTAACTATACTATGGCGGCAAGAAAGCTTAACATCGCGAAAAATACTCTAAAAAAATTGGTAGCTTAGATTCCTTAAATTAGAGGGTTAGAGTGTTGGAGTGATTGTTTTTACAGGATGACATTGCCAGAGTTGGGCATCTTCGCTAAGAAGACTTACCCCTGAAATTTTGGAGACACCATGTTGAAATTACTTTCTCTTTTTGCCCTATTATCGACTCAAACCTTCGCTCAATTACCCATTGAAGAAACTCTGATGTACGAGTGTAATAATGCTGCGCTAGCGATGGGTGGTTATGATGAATATTACGTAAATTTGACCCTTAATCTTGATACTGCTTCTGAAGAAAATGTAGCCGACTTTGAAGATTTTGCTTCGGCCTATTTAAAAGTGAAGTCAGTTAAATATCGTAATTCAAAACGCTTCTATGTTGTTCGTGCAGCCGATCTTACTCTTTGGTTTGACGTTGCTTTGATGTTTGAAGATTTTATAGCGAGAGAAGGCTTTTACGGTAGTTGCCATCTGGATCTTTAAGCTCCGATCATTGAATGGATGTAGACATCCTTGATTTCACCTTTGATCTTTAGGCTTTTGATAAGCTTATTGATTTCTTTTTTGATCTTTTCTTTAACTATTATTTTTCCCTCTGTTTGAAGAGGGAAATTGATAGAAATGGGCTCCACATTGGAATTAAGGGCGTCTTGAACTAAATGAGGATTCTCCCACAAGAAGT
>JBFHGF010000239.1:0-5382 GCA_041583335.1 Bacteriovoracaceae bacterium | reverse complement strand
TGAAACAGAGGCACAAGAGCGTATCAGCTCCATTGAAGAAGACAGGGAAATGATCACTGAGTTTCTTCAAGAAACGAAACCCATGCTTGAAGAAATTGAAGAGCTGATCCTCTATGTTGAAGAAGATCCTCATGATATTAAATCGATCAATACCTATTTTAGACTTCTCCACACCATCAAAGGGACAAGTAGTTGTCTCGGTCTCACCGAAATCAGCGGCTACGCCCATAAGTATGAAGACCTTATCAATCAAGTTAAATCAAATGAAATATCGATTAATCGCAAGGTAATCAATGTTCTTCTTGAAGGGCTTGATCAACTCAAGAACCTCTATTCATTGGCCGAAGCCTTTGAGCCCTTTCCCACTAATCTCGAAGAATTAGCAGAAATTTTTTCAGGCAATTTTTCAGATGATGGCGCAAGCGCTCATTCTCCTTCAACAGCTTTATCTGATATGGAGCAAGGCAGCGGTGATGCGCCTATTGCCGATAGAGCGCAAAAGACACCAAAAGAAAAAGATGAGAAAATCACTGTTTCGGAAGGTCTGTTGGCCGACTTCCTCGAAATGTCGGGGGAATTAACGGTCATTAGAAATACTATTTTTAAAACATTGATTCGCCTGCAAGGTAAACTTACTGGTGATAAAGATGTTGAGCATCTATCTGAATCAATGGGTGAGTTACAAAAGGTTTCGACTATCCTTCAAAATCAAATTTCTGAGATGAAGAAAGTAGAAATTGAAAGTGTGTATCGTCCGATGAGAAGGGTCGTTCGTGACTCTTGTTCTGTTTTAAATAAGAATGTTGATTTTCATATTGAGGGAGAATCTTTCAAAATTGATACCTCGGTGGCCAAGCTCCTCAATGGTGTATTGGTGCATATGTTACGAAATGGTGTCGATCATGGTATCGAAGATGCTGAAACCAGAGAGAATTGCGGCAAACCAGCAATTGGAAAACTAACACTCAATTCTTATGAGACAGGTGAAAATATTATCGTTGAAGTTATCGACGATGGAAAAGGTTTGAATAAAGATTTTCTCAAGAAAAAGGCGATCGAAAAAGGTCTCTATAGCGAAGAAGAACTTGATAAAATGAGTGATCAGAAGATCTATGGAATTATTTTTGAGTCTGGCTTCTCCACCAATACAGAAGTGACCAGTGTGTCGGGTCGTGGTGTTGGTATGGATATGGTGCGCTCTTCAATTGAAGAAGTTGGAGGCAAGATTCTGATCGATTCAAAGTTAGGAGAAGGTTCTAAATTTGTCTTAGTGATCCCGATTCCTCGCTCAATCCTTATCATCAAATCTTTGATGGTGACATCCCACCATGCTCAATTCAATATTCCTCTTGATGATGTTGATGAAGTGGTCTTGCTTGATTCTCTAAAAGATCAGAAATCAATTCATAAACTCAATGGTGCCCATGTTCTTCGCCATCATGGAGAACTCTTTCCTTTAGTTCATCTGGGAAGTACCTTAGAACTTTCTGCCTCTCATGATATTGCTGAAGTTCAAAATATCGTCATTGTTAAAGGCGAAGGTTATCGCTATGGGATATTAGTTGACGCTATTAACGATATTGAAGAAATTGTTGTGAAGAAATTAAGTAAACATTTTCATACACCTGAGTACTTGGGAACCACTTTTTCTGACGATGGAGCACTCTCACTTATCTTAGACTGTAAAGGTGTTGCCGAGAGGCATGGCATTAATAATTATGTAGATGATAGTGAAGGTGATCATATGGTCTCTCACCAAAGTGAAGCCGATGACGTCAATGAATTCATGCGCTTTAGCGTTAACCAGCTCGAGAATTGTGCCATTCCTTTGGAATATGTTTTTCGCTTAGAAGAAGTACGTATGTCTGAAGTTCAGTTCTCAGGGAGTCGAGCTCTTATCCGCTATCGTGGAAAATCTCTACCGCTTATCTATGTTGAAAATGAGCTCGGTCTATCGGATACGAAATTAACTGAAGTCTGTGCGGATAAAGAAGGTATTATGAATGTATTGGTGGTCAATGTGGAGGGAAAACTCTATGGGGCCATTATAAAAGAACTCAGCGATATTGCGGCCACGGCAGAGAAAGTGGATTCTGTTTTTTCTGATCGTGAAGGGGTTCTTGGCACAGTGACTATTGAAGAGAGGATTATTACAGTTCTCAATATTCACTCTCTAGTGGGACAAAAGCATGGCCACTTGAGTTTCAGTAATATGAATTCAATCGAGTCTCAACCGGAAGCTATTTCGGAGAGTTCGTTGAAAGACGTCGCTTAGGGAGAGGGACATGATAGATCTTAATGATCCAGAAATGAAAGAATTGGTGGAAGAGTTCTGTGACGAATCAGATGAGCTGCTCGAGCAGCTAAGAGATATTTTAGATAATTTTGAGGATGATCCCACTCAATCCCAATACCTCGAAGAATTCGGTCAAACGATAGATCGTATTATGGGGGCGGCGCAGACGATGGGAGTGACTAATATTGGTGACCTATCACAAATGGGAAAGATCATCGGATATAAAGCTTCGCAATCATCGCAACAGGCCTTGCAGGAGGTGACCGCTGGTGTCCTCTTTGATCTTTGTGATTTCTTAGAAGTCTTGCTGGTTAATATTCGTGAGGGTGAGTCCCATAGCGATTTAAATTATGAAACTTTTCAAAATCGACTCCAGTGGTTGGCCGATAAATTTAAAGATATCGAGCGTTCATCTTGCTCAATTGATGGGGAAGGTGATGGAGATGACTCTGAAGAGGCCATCAAGAAAGGGGCAAAAACCACTGCTGAACTGCAAAAACTTATCTCTCAATTTGGAAAGGCATCTTAAGTTTAGACGATGCCTTCCTCTTTCAAAAAACTCTGAAATTCATTTAAGAGCTTCAAAGAGAAATTACCTAATTCATCAATCATCATGGTCTTAATGGCCTCTTTGGGATTAAGCTTATTGGTGCAAAGAAGTTTATCATAGGCATTAATCATACAAAGAATCTCTTGGGCAGGAGAGAGCTTCTTTTTCTTGTGTGGCCCTGAGCCCTGTAGGTTTTCTTCGTGAAGTTCGATGAGTTGAATAATGGATTGATTAATATAGGGTTTTTCTGAAAGGAGATCAATTATTCCACGGGTATGTTCAAAATACTCTTTCTTGGTGGCAGCATCCATATCTTTCTTGGATTGATCAAAGAGCTTTTGAAGAGATTCGGTTTCCATTAGACCCAGGTCATGCATTAGCGCCGCCGTAGAGAGGTAGTCGATTTCTTCATCAGG
This sequence comes from Bacteriovoracaceae bacterium, assembly GCA_041583335.1. Lineage (GTDB taxonomy): Bacteria > Bdellovibrionota > Bacteriovoracia > Bacteriovoracales > Bacteriovoracaceae. Next base: position 2,120 of record JBFHGF010000239.1, on the reverse strand, counting down.
AAGTTTCTTTTTGCGGGCAAACTTTATGGTAAGGATGGCGACATTAATACTATGTTGAATCACTGGGCCTTCATCGTCTCCATTGCCAAACATATGTTTAAGGGCCTCTGGGTTTTCAAAGATGAGCTTTTGTAAATTCTTGGATGCCTTGCGGGTCATATTAAAACCAAGTTCACTGCCGGGATCGGCAGCCATTTTATCAAGCGCTGTTTCGGCCTGTCCGGTGACAATTTCACTCTTTTCTTCAAGGGGAGTGTCGGGATTATTTAGGGTTTCTTCAAGAAAGCTATCGAGAAACTTCTGATATTTCAATTCATCATTACCGAGAATAAAGAATTTGGTAATCTTCTGTTTCCTCAGCTTCTTATACTTATCCTTATCAATGGCCGTCTCCGGCTTAATGTATTCTAGATACTGGTCTTTAAAATGAATGAAGACAGGAAAATTTACAACACGCTCTGCTTTAATCGTTGTGATCCTAACTGGGGTGTATTTGTTTTCAGATGAATGGCTACTCATCTTTGTTCTCCTTGTGTAACTTTGATGGGACCATGTCCACACGACAGAATGTTTTGTGCCGTAAACACTTCCTTTGGCAAGCGCTGCTGGGTTTTAGGGTGTTTTAAGATACGTTTAGAAATCAAGTCAAAGAGCAGAGGATTGTAATTGTAGATTTCGTTTAAGGCCCTGCGCTCTGTTTGGGTTATGTAGCCCATTTCAAGAAATTGCTTTGTGCGATAGAGCAGGTTAATCCCTGGGAGCGGATAGTCACTGCCGTTGACGATGCGATTTTTGAGTTCGGGATGCTCAAGAATGGTATTGTAGGGTCGTCCAATACGAGTATGGATTGTGGTGCCCGACATCTCTCCAAAGGCGAGACCTTCGTACTTCTTATTTTGCATGATTCGCCAAAAGAGATCAAAACAGGGAACTTCAGCGTTGTCATTTTCAAAATCATTACATGTACCCAGTGAAGCAAGGTGGGCCATAATGACTTTTATACCCTGGTCAAGGGCTGCTTTCAGGTGCAGAGGGTTACCCAAGGCCTGGTGTTCTTCCCCATGCACGGCCTTCTCGTGACCAGTGTGAGAAATCAGGGTCATATTATTTTTCTTCATGACTTTATAGTAAGCAATGGCCCGTTGTGAAGTGGGATCTATATTTTGAGAATTGGGAAGCCATTTGATAAAGCGCACCCCGACGGCCGCAAGTCGCTCTAATTCACTAAGCGCATCTTTTCTGTAGGGATGAACTGAACCTACGGGGATGAAGACATCTGGATACTTCTTTGCAAGTTCCAAGACATAGTCATTATTTACATAGAAGGTAGAATTGTCGGCAATGGCGACTCCTTCATTATTGTGGAAGTAATCAAAGGCAAAGAGCAAAAGTTTTCCTATGCGCGGCTCAGAGCGCTGCAGGCGAACTAAGCGCTCCACATAATCATCGTCAGCGGTTTCATCACTTTGGATGCCTCCGGCAGATTTGAAAACATTATATTTGATGTAGGTATGGGGCTCCCAGATGGAACTCATTTTGGGGTTGACCCAGGTTTGTCCCTTGTGCTCGCCCATTCCTACGGCGTGGAGATGAAAGTCGACAAGGCAGTCGCCATGGTCAAAGTCGTAATCAGCGAAGGCCTCCTCAATAATGGACTTCGCTTCGGGGCTCAGTTCTTCTTTGGCCCCTTCAATATCATGAGAAAAGTTTCCTCCGATGGGGCTTACCATACTTTGGCAACTTAGAAAGAATTGGCCGGCCAAGAGAGCGACTACAAATCTCAAAAGATTATTTTTCACGAGCATAATCCTTATTTTTATAGTGGTAGTAGAGTTCCATCAGAAATTGTTCGTCATAGATATTTTTCGTAAGGTTGTCTTTGTAGAGTTTGAGGGAGTAACCGGGAGCGACGCCCATCCATTCTTTGATCAGTCCATCTTCATGACGTTCCTGTAGCCATTTAATAATGCAGGCCTGACGTAGGGACTTGGGAGTTATATTGACCATCAGCTGATTGCGCCATTCTTCAAAAATAATTTCTAGTCCTCTCGAAGAAAGTCCTCCTGCCAATATGCGATAGGGATTGGCATTGAAGAGCACTTCATCAAATTGGATGGACT
>JBFHGF010000238.1:0-5398 GCA_041583335.1 Bacteriovoracaceae bacterium | reverse complement strand
GATTCAAAGCTCTAGACCTTATGCCAATGAGCTTGAGCTTACTATTAAGACTATTTCTGCTCTTGTTGAAAACTACTCACACCAATATTTAGAAGATAATGGAAATGGCCAGACGGAAGCCCTTCTGGTTATTTCTGCTAATAAAGGTCTATGTGGTGGATACAATGCTCAGTTAACAAAAGAAGTGAGAAGATATCTTGCTGAAACTGATAAAAAAGTAAAAGTATTCTTTATTGGTAAGAAAGTTCGCGAACTCATTCGCAAAGAAGTTAATGAAGGTAAGTATTATACTTTCTCTAAAGTTGATCCAACTTTTATTGAGATGGAAACTGTAGGAAAGGAGCTGGCTAATCTTTTTACTTCTGGAGAAGTGGGCTCCGTTAAAGTTGCATATAACCAATTTAATTCAGCAATTTCTTTTACACCTATGGTTAAGCAACTTCTTCCGATGTCACTTGATCTAGAAGAAAAGAAAGAGCTAGAAGAGAAATTTCCATTCGACTTCAAGTATGAGCCAACTCCTAAAGAAATCCTGGATACATTAATTCCAGAAACTTTCTCAGCGAGTTTATATACGAGCCTTCTCGATGCTGTTGCAGCTGAGCATGGTTCTCGTATGGCCGCTATGGATAATGCGGTTTCAAACTGTAAAGAAGCTATTAGATCACAAACCATTAAAATGAATAAATTGAGACAGGCAGCGATTACAACCGAACTTATTGAAGTTGTATCTGGTGCTGAGTCGCTCAACGGTTAAGGAGCCTAGAATGTCTGCAAATTCTGGAATTATTAAACAAGTTATGGGTCCAGTAGTTGACGTGGAATTTCCAGAAGGAAATCTTCCCGAGATCTACACTGCACTTCGTGTATCAAACCCATTTATTAGTAAAGAAGAGAACAACCTTGTTCTTGAGATCGCTTCTCACTTAGGTGATGGTATTGTTCGTACGATCGCTATGGATCAAACAGAAGGTCTTAAAAGAGGTCAAACAGTTATAGACACAGGTAAGCCTATTCAAGCACCTGTAGGTAAGAACGTTCTAGGACGTATTATCAATGTAACTGGAGACCCTATTGATGAGCGTGGGCCAGTAGAGTATGCAAAAACTTACGATATCCACAGAGCTGCTCCTTCTTTTGCCAAGCAATCAACTAAGAAAGAACCTTTCTATACAGGTATTAAAGTTATTGACCTTCTTGCTCCATATCTAAAAGGTGGAAAGATTGGTCTTTTCGGCGGTGCTGGTGTTGGTAAAACCGTTCTTATTATGGAACTTATCAACAACATTGCTACTCAACACGGTGGTTACTCTGTATTCGCTGGTGTTGGTGAGCGTACTCGTGAAGGGCGTGACCTTTACGATGAAATGAGCGAGTCTGGGGTTATTGATAAGACAGCTCTGGTATACGGTCAAATGAACGAGCCACCAGGTGCCCGTGCCCGTGTTGCTCTTACAGGTCTTTCTGTTGCTGAATACTTCCGTGATGAAGAAAAACAAGACGTACTTTTCTTCGTTGATAATATCTTCCGCTTTACTCAAGCTGGTTCTGAGGTGTCTGCACTTCTTGGACGTATCCCTTCTGCCGTTGGTTACCAACCAACTCTTTCTACAGAAATGGGTGCTATGCAAGAGCGTATTACTTCAACAGATGATGGTTCAATTACATCGATTCAGGCCGTTTACGTACCTGCCGATGACTATACTGACCCTGCTCCAGCAACAACCTTTGCTCACCTTGATGCGACTACAGAACTTTCTCGTCCTATCGCTGAGCTTGGTATTTATCCTGCGGTAGATCCACTTTCATCTACTTCAACAGTTCTTACTCCTGATATAGTTGGAGATGAGCACTATGCAACTGCACGTGCCGTTCAGCAAATTCTTCAGAGATACAAAGAACTTCAAGATATCATCGCCATTCTTGGGATGGATGAACTATCTGAAGAAGATAAAGTTATCGTTGCACGTGCCCGTAAGGTTCAAAAGTTTCTTTCTCAACCATTCTTCGTTGCTGAGCAATTTACTGGTATCCCAGGTCAATTTGTTAAGATCGAAGATACAATTGCAGCTTTTAAAGCAATCCTTGAAGGAAAATGTGATGATCTTCCTGAACAAGCTTTCTACCTAGTTGGAAACTTGGATATGGTTTACGAAAAAGCTCAAGAACTTCGTACAAAATAATTAAAAGGTGAAGAAAGTGAACTACTTTACAGTTGATATTTTAACTCCAGAAAAAATTGTTGCAGAAGGGATTCCAGCGGAGTCTCTTCTTATCCCAACCGTACGTGGTCAAATTAATGTTTTGCCTCACCATACGCATATCATTAATGAGCTTACGACTGGAGTTCTTACTGTTTTTGGTGGAGCTGACGATCCAGATGTTGACTACTCAGTATCTGGGGGAATTTGTAAGGTTCTAAACGATAGAGTAATTGTGATGAGTCATACAGCAGAGAAAAACTCTGAAATCGATCTTGAAAGAGCAGAAGCTGCTCTTAAAAATGCACAAGATCGACTAATCAGTGAAGAACCGCTTACTGATGCAGAGATTGAACAGTACAGACACAAGGCCGAAAGAGCTGCCATCCGTATCCAACTCGCTAAGACATCAAAGTAAAAGTAGTTTGATCCACTAATTTAAAAAGTGACTATTCAAAATAAAAGAAGGCCTTCAATAATTGAAGGCTTTTTTTGTGTGGCCATTCACAAAATAGGGGTAAAAAGCTCCAATCTATAGTAATTTCACGTTTTTCAAGCAGAATAAGGGATAGTGAAAAACAAATTTGTTATCTATATTTCTTATTTCTTTTACCTGATCATTCTGGGTCAAGGGTGTAGTGGTATCTCAAATAAACCACACCTCATAAGCTTTACACTACCAACAATAGAAATGCCTGAATTAGCTACATTGAACGGGGCTAAGATTACCTCAAGTCAAAAGGGCATACCTGAGGTAGACCTATACAGGAAGGCCATTGAATTAAATTCACAAAAACAATTGGCCGTAACTTCAACTGAACCTGAAAGAGTGATTGAGAAAGAGATCACGATACAAGAGGTAGTTAAGTATAAAGAAGTTAAAGTGGTAGAAGTGAAAAATATGAGTGTCACAACTGATGAAAGAGCTTTGAGTTTGGAAATGCATATTCAACATGGAGGCTTTGAAATAAAGCCGTTAGATGTAGTGAGTATAGCAGATACTTATAATGGATATTTAGAAGAAGTCTCTGTGAAGTTAGCAAAACTTGAAGTAACGAAAAAAATGGAAAAACAAATTCTTGCTAATTATGATCCAACAAGTAAAGAAGCGATTGAGAACTTTGAAAGACAACAGATGAATGATGTTATTAAGGCCGTCGAAACAACTGTTGTAGATAGTGGTGATGACATCGTCTTTATTGACTACTCAAACGAAGAAAGAAGTGAAGATCAAAAAGAAGTACGAGATAAACTAAAAGTGGTTAGAGCAACTCCAGTAGACAAGAAAGTTGAGGTAGCCAGCAACGTTGCAGCACGTGAAGAAGTTCAGGAAAGATTGGCAACTGATGCAATGGCAATAGAACATTCATTAGAAGAAGTATCTAAGCTCGATATTTCCCATAGAGTAACTAATGTTATTCAAAGGGAAATGGGCACAGAGGTGAAGAGTGGCAATGGGCATAATAGTTACGCTGATCTTTTGAAAAAGTTTCATAAAGAAGATCCAGTGACCAGAGCAATGGCGGCGCCAACCAGAGAAGATGATGAAGTATCAAAAATGACTATCCATGCTCTCCACACCGAATTTGGAAAAGGGATCCAAGACCCCGTACATAATTTCTCAATGTACTCGGCCACTGATAATAACAAAGTATATGAAGACTATAATGAAGGTAAAATTGAGTATAGCTATTCATTAAGTGGATACTCAGGAGTATTAAGAGCAACCTTAGTTAAAAACTTCTATGTGAGAACAACTATTGAAGCACCACTGACGGGTGAGTTTTCAAATGTTGAAGTTCCTCTTATTGATGTTAAGTCACTAGAAGACTACCTAGATAAGAATGAGTTAAGTGGGTACGGTGGATATTACCTTGTTGATCTTGGAGAATACTTTGAAGATGTTGAAATCTCTAATGATAAAAATGTTGAAGCCAGCTATGAACAACGAATATATCTAAATGAAGATTTCAAAATTGTTAAATCGGGTAAGGACTACAGATATATCCTCTTTCTAGGGGTTATACCTGGAAATATTAGAGTTCAGTACTTAGGGTCTAATAGAACAGAAGCATCTAAAATTACATTTGTTGCGCCAGATGAAATTACTTTTGATATTGCAACGGCAATGCCATCTCATGAAGTAATCTTCGATCTTACGTTGAGAAACACATTAGGTGTTCAGAATGTACCTCTAGATTTGGATACTCAAAATATGATTACCTTTGTTGGTGAGCAATCACCAACTAAAATCTCCGCAGGGAAGTATTCGCTAAATGTTCCATGGGGAACAAAAGGATCGAGAACCTATCTAGAGGTAAATCACTTATCATCACCTATATTTGTTGGACTGGATGGTAATAATCAACTCGAGCTACCTTCAATAGAGTTTGTTCAAGAAATATTGAAAAGCTTTGGTATTGATCAGCTCCATGCAAACGAATGCCTAGTACATGTGAATTTTGCCGAAAAAGAAGTTGTTGATGTAAAAGTCAGAGGGGAAAGTGCTCTTGGACCGATGACTTATGAGCAGATGTTTCTTGATAAGGATGGGGTATTCACAAGATATGTGTCTCCTATGTCGAATAAGCTCTTTATTTTAGGGAATGAAGAGGGAATCTTTTCTATGCAAATAGAGTATGCAGATGGAAAGAAGGATTTTCTACGAACCTACTGTTCACCTGGGACATATCTACTAGAGCAATTCTAATAGCAGCGATCTTTGGCCACCATCTTATATAAATTTTTAGGATAATATTTCTTTAAAGATTTAAGTGGAATTTTCTTATATTTCTTAGAGGTAAGCTTAACATCAGAAATGATAACCGTACCCTTAGGGTAAATAGCACGAGTACGTTTAAGGTGGTTATTCACATTTAATATATTGTGCTTAGAACTCTTGAGGGTAGAGATAAGCTGTACAACAGGAAGCTTGCATTTCGTCAGATAAATATCAAGGTCGCCATCCTTGAGGTTGAATTTCTGTTTTAAAATATCTGCTCTGTAGGCAAGGGTATAAACAAGGGCCAGAAATTCAGAATAAAAGTTTTTAGCGGCAAAACCCCAGTTTCCATGGCGAAAGTGTGTGATGAGATGCTCAACATGTGGATCTTTGAAACCTTTCTTATAGAGCGTTTTAACGCCGCGACGAAGAAGACCAGTGCCACTATTATAAGCATTAACAGCGAGATCCCAGG
>JBFHGF010000237.1:0-5400 GCA_041583335.1 Bacteriovoracaceae bacterium | reverse complement strand
TAAACCAGGAATTTTCCTTTGAAAGTAAATACGACAGATGTGTTGGTACATATTGTAGGCATTGGTGGAATCGGAATGTCAGCAATTGCAGAAGTTCTTCTTCAAATGGGTTTCAAAGTTCAGGGTTCAGATTTATCCGAGTCCGCAAATGTTTTAAAACTTAGAGGTCTTGGAGCTGAAGTTGCGATAGGGCATAGAGCTGAAAATATTGGTAATGCTACAGTTATGGTGCACTCAAGTGCCGTGAATGAAGAAAACCCCGAATATCAAGAGGCCTTAGAAAAAGGAATTCCCATTATGAGAAGAGCTGAAATGCTCGCTGATATAATGAACTTAAAAAATGGGATTGCCATTGCTGGGACGCATGGGAAGACGACTACCACAAGTATCATTACGACATTAATGAAAGAGTCGGGGAAAGATCCGACTTACATTATTGGTGGTATTGTTCACAATTTAGGTGGGCATGCTCATGTTGGTCAAGGTGAGTATATTGTTGCAGAAGCCGACGAGTCAGATGGAAGTTTTTTAATGCTTAATCCTGTGGCCTCGGTAATTACAAATATTGATGATGATCATATTGATCATTATGGAAGTAGAGAAGGGCTCCATATCGCCTTTACTCAATTTGCTAACAAAGTCCCTTTTTTTGGAGTTTGTGCTTTAAATATTCACGATGAGAGACTTAGAGCATTAAGAGATCATATGAAGCGTCCATATGTGACCTTTGGAATCGAAGATACCCCTGAGGATGTGGACTATCATGCTATCAATGTTCACCATCACAATGAGGGTGTTGATTTTGATCTTGTGATCAGAGGAGATAATAAAGGTCAATTCAACTTGGCGGTACCTGGAAGGCATAATGTTTTAAATGCTCTCGGTGCCCTCTCTATTGCTACTGAGATTGGACTTGAAAGTGAAGACTTAAAGAAGGCCTTGTCTAAGTATGAAGGTGTGGGAAGAAGATTCCAAAAAGTCTTCTCTGAAAAGAATTTTGAAGTAATAGATGATTACGCTCACCACCCAACAGAGATATTTGAAACCATAAAAACGGCAAAAGAATCAAGAAAAGATAAAGATGTTCTTGTTATTTTTGAACCTCATCGCTACACGAGAACAAAGACCTGCTGGCAAGATTTCCTTCATTGTTTTAATCTCGCTGACAAGGTTCTCATCGCTCCGATCTATCCTGCGAATGAAAAGCCTATTGCCGGAATTAATTCGGAGTCTCTCTCTAGTGATATCAATAAACTTCACCCTGGTCTAACGGAAACGTTTTCTGATTGGAATGCTGTTACAGATTTCATCAAAGAAAAAAAGAAAACAAACTCAATCCTACTCGCCTTAGGTGCTGGCTCTGTGGGCAGAAAGGTTAAAGAAATTGTTGGAAACTCTTAAAAATATTTCTAACCAATTCACTCGTGATGAAATTGAAGCTTATCTCGATACTGACCTGTCGAAGTATTCTACGATGAAGCTCAGTTCACGGGGCCACCTCTTTAGTGTTTACACTATCGATGCACTAGAAAGGTTGATAAGGCAACTTAAGCAAAATCATATAAGTTATCAGATGATTGGCTGGGGAGCTAATACGGTACTGCCTGAAAAATTAGATGCAGTACTTATAAAGCTTAAGCTTCCTTTTGATAAAAATATAATAGATCCAAATGTTTCAGAGTATCACCTTCCAGCATCTGCCCCCTTGAACATTCTGACCTCTGTAGCGGTAAAGTACGGCCTAAAGGGCTGGGAGGTCTTTACGGGTATTCCTGGCTCCCTAGGCGGCGCTATCTTTATGAATGCGGGGACAAACCTGGGAGAAATTGGAGATCTTATCTCCGAAGTGACCATTATGAATAGTGCAGGTAAGCAGCGTATTCATAAAATTGGCAAAGAGGATTTCTCGTATCGTCATAACCACTTTGTAAATGAAGGGGAAATCATTTTATCGGCCAAAATAAAGCACTTGGGTATAGATAAAGAAATTTCGGAAATCATTAAAAGCTATTTAGATAAAAGATTGGAAACACAGCCATTAAGAGAGAAAACCTGTGGTTGTATGTTTAAAAATAAGAAAGTAATCCTCTCAAATGACGAGATGACTTGCAGGGCCGGCCTATATATAGATATAATGGGCTTAGGCGGCTTTGGTCTTAAACCAGGTTTAAGAATAAGCCCTAAGCATGCTAACTTTATGGAAAATAAAGAAGATGCAAATAGGAGTGATGTTGTAGATCTTATTGCATTCACTTTAACTGAACTAGAAACCCAATACGGAATAAAATTTGAAAAAGAAGTCCAAATTCCAAATTAATCCTATAGATCTCGCCAAGGGAGCAATGACCCTGGGCTTCGTTCTATTGGCCTTTTTCTCTGTTAATGAAACAGGTCATAGCGCATTGGGTCCTGTGAAGCAAAAAAAGATAAAATACAGAACGAACTTTGGATCGTGCCCTTCACGTTCGGCTGGTCAAATGACTCTAAAACTCATTAAGACCTTTGAAGAGACAGGAAGCCTTAAAAAAGTAAAAGAAGAAATCATTAATCAATCTATGCCGGAGCATCACTTTATTTCAAAGTATAAGATCAGTTATGACCCCTTAAAGAATATGTTGCGCTTTGATATGGATTGCCCAACTCCCCTAATGAAAGTGCAAATCTATAAGGATAATGGAGTTGATTCCTATGAAGCTATCCTTGTTGATAACGGTGAACTCTTTGATCCGACCTATGAAGTTCTCCTTAGAACAGAAAAAAAATTAGCATCAACTCTACCCTATTTGGCCATCCCCGTTGGTGATCTGGCGAAGGATACGCAAGATCAGATAACGCGAGTGGTTAACGGGATGGATGAAAAATTTAGAAGGAAGATTTCAGAAGTAATCCTTAATGATAAAGGTGAGTTAACCGTTATTTTGAGTTTGAAAGGTAATCCGAGTAGCGTCTTTATGGGTAAGGACGAATGGGTAAGTAAAACGGAAAAACTTAAGAAAATTGTTAACTACATGGAAACCAATAAAAAGATCCCTGCCATCATAAATCTGACAAATTCGAAAAAAGTGGTTGTCAAGTTTAATTCCAATCTTTAGAATTTTTATGCATACTGCGTAAAGGCAGTTTATGCCTATGTGTTAGAATGAATCTAACTATTTATGTGAGGAAGGAATCTCATGGAAAAAAACATCGTTGTAGGACTTGATGTAGGAACAACTAAGGTCTGCACTATCGTTGGGGCAAAGCACCCCCATTCTGAATTAGAAATCATCGGTATTGGAACCCACCCTTCACACGGCCTTAAAAAAGGCTCCGTTGTTAATATTGATAAAACAGTTAGATCAATTCAAAACTCGGTCGAAGAAGCAAAGCTTATGGCCGGAGTTAATATTTCATCGGCAACGATAGGAATAGCTGGATCCCATATATATAGTTTTAACAGTTCAGGAGTAGTCGCCGTTAAAGATGGGGAAATTACTCAAGATGATGTTGATCGCGTATTAGAAGCGGCTAAGGCCGTAGTTATTCCATCGGATAGAGAAATCCTCCACGTCATTCCTCAAGAATTTAAGGTTGATAATACGGGGGGAATCAAAAATCCTGTGGGAATGTGTGGTGTAAGACTCGAAGCTCATGTTCATGTTGTTACGGGATCCATTTCTTTAATTCAAAACCTTGTTAAGTGTGTTGAGCAAACAGGTATTCGTGCAGAGAATATTACCCTACAGCCAATCGCCTCCTCTAAGGCCGTTCTTTCTAGTGAAGAAATGGAAATGGGTGTAATTCTAGTTGATATTGGTGGTGGAACGACTGATGTGGCCATCTGGAAAGAAGGTAGTCTCATCCATTCACAGATTATTCCTGTTGGTGGAAACCATTTTACGAATGACCTCGCTGTTGCTCTTAAAATTCCACATGCCGAAGCAGAGAGGATTAAAATTAATCATGGGTCTGTTTTGGCAGAAACACTGAACCAAAGTAGCCACATCACGGTTCAAGGAATTGCTGGAACTAAGCCAAGAGAAGTTCAGCTTAGCTACGTTGCTGAGGTTCTTGGCGCAAGAGCTGAAGAGCTCTTTAGTATTCTCAGAGAACAGATTGACGATAAGAATTTAGAAAATGAAATCACCGGTGGGATTGTTCTTACTGGTGGAGGTGCCCTCATAAAGGGACTGCCCGAGCTCGGGGAGTACATACTTGAAAGGCCAACTAAGGTTGGATATCCAGTTCCTTTTGGGGGAATGACCAATATTATGCAGAATCCTAAGTACTCTACGGTATTAGGGCTTCTGCTAGAAGATGCAGTAATAAGTAAAAGAACAGAAACAAATCAATCCTTTAGTGAACATAAAGAATCTGACCTGATGGGAAGATTGGGAGATTCTCTACGTTCAGTTTTTAAGGAAATTTTTTAATTAAATTAATAATTCTTAGGGGGAATTATGTTCGAAATTTCTAACGAAGCAAAAAGTGCGTTTGAAGAAGGCGCAAAGATTAAGGTAGTAGGCGTTGGTGGCGGTGGTTGTAATGCCGTCAATACAATGATTCGCTCAGGTCTGTCTGGGGTTGAATATATTGTTGCCAACACAGATGCACAAGCTCTATCAGCAAACCTTGCACCTACAAAAGTGCAACTTGGTGTTGAGATCACGAAGGGGCTTGGTGCTGGGGCAAATCCAGAAGTAGGAAGAAAGTCTGCTCTAGAAGAATACGAGAAACTTTCAGAAGTTCTAGAGGGTGCAGACATGGTATTTATCACGGCCGGAATGGGTGGTGGTACTGGTACTGGTGCTGCTCCTGTAATTGCAAAACTTTGTAAAGAACTAGGATGCCTAACGGTTGGTGTTGTTACTAAGCCATTTCTCTTTGAAGGAAGAAAGCGCTTTAAGCAAGCAGACCAAGGGATTCAAAACCTAGAAGAGAGTGTCGATTCATTGATTACAATTCCTAATCAAAGGCTACTCTATATTGCTGGTGAATCACTTTCACTAGTGGATACATTTAAGAAAGCTGATGAAGTCCTGCTTAATGCAGTAAGAGGTATTTCTGATCTTATTAACTATACTGGGCATATCAATGCTGACTTTGCTGACGTGAAGACAGTTATGGAAAATAAAGGTCTATCTCTAATGGGTACCGGTGTTGCAACTGGACCAGATAGAGCAATTAAAGCTGCTACTGAGGCCATTAGCTCACCTCTTCTTGAAGATGTGTCCATCGATGGTGCTACAGGCATTATTATTAACATTACTGGTAACTCTTCACTTACTATGCATGAAACAAATGAAGCTGTTACATTGATTATGGAAGCTGCTGATGAGGAAGCTGAAATTATCTTTGGAACCGTTATCGATGATGACATGGATGAAGATATCAAGGTTACTGTTGTTGCCACTGGTCTTG
>JBFHGF010000236.1:0-5423 GCA_041583335.1 Bacteriovoracaceae bacterium | reverse complement strand
TGACTTTGCTACAGGGTTTGCAAGTGGATTCATTGAAGAAACTCTTAATGAGCGAACTGGCTTTCCATCTTCGAGTGTATCTGAGGCTTTGGGAAATGAACTGGGTAAAGTTTGTGGTGGTGGGTTTTGAAGAAGAAGCAATTGATTTTTAGTTGTGGCGGAATTTTCGTTTCATGTATGAATTTTTATTCATACAATAGCCAGCACTGTATAACATTTCCACAGGTGCCTAGAATGTGTGGGACTCAGGCTGATGAATATCTGGCAGGCTATGTCTTGATATTTTTAATATCTATTCTTGGATTCTTATTTTCTTTTTATCCGAATAAGAAAAATAATACTGGTCGTAAAAGTGAATCTGAAGAAATGAAGTGAACATGGCTGACATTGCACCGACTAGTTTTGTCGGCAAAAAGGTGCTAGCAGACATTGAACATAGAGGCCTACTGGCACCTTTCTCAGATTAAATGATATATTTTCTGGCGAGGGCTTTTTTACCCGTAATGCAATAACTGAAGATGCCAATTACTTCTTTCTAAAATATTTAAGCTAGACTATAAAACGAGAATTGATATGACACTGAATGAGTTTGAACAATCCTTAAAAGAATATGCTGTATCAGATGATGCTAGACTGATTAATAATAGTGCTTCATTTTACTGCTCAATCGAGTGGTATGAGGAATTGAGCAGGTTATGGAAAGAGCTACTTGAGAGAGGCTTTACATTGAATTTCACTCCCCAGGGTTTAGATGTTGAATTAACAATTTCAAGATAGTCTCATTCGGATTTTAAAGTTAGAGTAGAGAGATTACGGTATAAATTTATCAAGAATATCTGAAATCAAATCCCCAACAGGAACTTCATTCTCCTTGGCCAATTTCTCAACTTTTAAAATCACATTTTCTCTGTAGTTGTAAGTCTTTTTAATCTTCACGTCTTTATCTTTGATACAAGGAAGGTCTTTAAGGTTAAACCTTTGAGTTTTTTGTGTGCTAACTTTCCTTTTGGCCATGATCAAACTCCTTTAAAATGAATAGGAGAGAATAGTGTACCATATATTTATATGGTAAAAATCCCATATTTTACCCCATGGAATATCCCTTATGTGAGGTAAAGCTTGGGGGAGTGATTATTTTTTAGAAGCTCTTAAATTTTCTCTATGTATAGAAGGTGAATAGAAACGCTAACCCTAATAAGGAGCACTTTATGAAATATTTCACCTTTTACATTATTCTATCTATGTACTTTTTAAGCGCTTTGCTTTCACCCGAGTTCATACTAGTTTTACTTATTCTTCTAAATCAGGTTTCAGGCCGGAGCCTTTTTGCCTTTTCTTTGACAGAAGAGGGACTATAATTATCTGATGAGTGAGATTTTTAATTACATCGATTACTTGGGAACTTTTGTCTTTGCCATTACCGGAGCATCGATCGCTGGCCGTTTGAAATTTGATTTCTTTGGTATGCTCTTTCTCTCTTTTCTCACTGCTGTGGGTGGGGGAACCGTTCGCGATCTGATTATTCGCACCCCCGTTTTTTGGACTCAGGATTCCATTGGCCTCTATCTCATTTTCCTGGCCACACTTTCCACTTTCTTCTTGCGAAAATTCTATGAGAAACAACAATCCTTCTTGCTCTTCTTGGATACTCTCGGCGTGGGAACCTTTGTGGTGATTGGGACCCAGAAGTCTTTGCTCTTAGGGCTCAACAGCGAGACGGCGGTGATTATGGGAACTATCAGTGCCGTTTTGGGGGGAATTTTACGTTCGGCCTTTAGCCACGAATATTCAATTCTAGTTAATCGCGAACTCTATGCCACGGTTGCGGCCTTTGGGGCTTTACTCTTTGTCCTTTTGATCAAACTGGGACTAGTGCCTAATCTTTGTGCAGTGGTTACCGTAATAGGAATATTTATTTTTCGTTATAGCGCCATAAAGTATAAATTACAGCTACCTACGCCTAAAATTTAGAAGTGTATGGCCCACTAACAGGGCGGGAAGCTTTTATAGGTCCTACTGAAAGCAGCGCCTATCTATGAAAAGATAGGCTCATGTTATCAAAACTTTGGATTACATTTTGTCTGACTTGGCTCGTGTTACGCGTGGCCTCTGGAATGGGAGAGACGCCCGTGAAGAAGAACTTCATCGGGCATAATAAGGTGACCTACCAATTGCCGGTAGAGAACTCCTAATTAGAGGTTTTCCATACGATCAACCAGGGCCGGGTAATCGATAAAGGGATTGCGATTTCCTTGGGCATCTTCGATGGCATCATTTCTTTTCATTTCTGCTTCATCAACCGGATCTTCTTTGTGCCACTTTCTGAGGTAATACTCTTCAAGCTTAGGAATATCGTATCCGTACTTGGCCGATACATAGAACATGGCACGGGCCACATTTCCACGGTGCTCGGGGCGAGGTTGGAAACCATATGTTCCTGTTGATTTTCCTGTGTTGGGATTAATGATGGAGCCGCGCTGAGATTCAGGACACTCTCTAGTGGCGTCTTTGCCATCAACTTCGCCAAAGGGGTGGTTCCCGCGGGCCGAGTTGGCGTGGCTATTGCTTGGATAGAGGTGGTGAAGATCTCCACGAGCTGGTTCACTCTTGGCCCCTTTTGATTGAGGCCAGGTGTGCTCAGTATTCATTACATTATTAACGGGGATTTTCTTGGGACCAATATGGTCGCGAACTCTGAAGTCACAGTAAACTCCATCGATAAAGTACTTTCCGCTATCATCGGTTTCGAGGTGAATTTTTCCAAAAAGAATCTTCTTCGTATTTTTCTTATACCCAAGGCCATGGAAATTCTTATTGGCCACATGGCGTAGATAAGCGCGTAGGTCCTGATCGGACTTGGCCCCATTTTCGAGTTCAAACTTGGTGTCTGAATCATAATAGGAGTTGCTAGAGGCCATCGTTTGGGTGGCAAATATAAGGGCCATGAAAAAGAGTGAAGTTAATTTGAGCATAAGAGTTTCCTGCTAGTTGTTAATTGCTTGCTGTTTTCTGAGTGTTGTCATTTTTTGGCCACTTTAGCGAACCCTAAATCTTCCGACAAGGGTTTCTCCTTATAGATTCTATTAGGATCACTTTAAGAATGGGTGTTCTCAAAGAAATCCTGTTTTGATTTGTAGCATCAAGACCTTCTGTACTTCTTCGCTCCTAAAGCTTGCTCAAATAGTCTTTTAAAGGAGAGTTTGATACTGTTCCTTTGTATATACAATAAATTACAAATGAGGATGCACACAGGTATGGAGCAGACACAATCAACGAATTACCAAATTCTCAATGGAAATGAGCTTATTATTCAAGGGGCGCTTGAAGCAGGTTACTCCTTATATACCGGCTATCCCGGTTCTCCTTTGGCCGACTATTTTAATATTCTTCACCAGAAGAAGAAAGAGCTCGAGTCCAAAGGGATTCAAGTGGTGATTGCCAACTCGGAAGCCAATGCTGCGGCCATGGCCTCGGGTTCAAAGCAGGCAGGGCGTGACTGTTTGGTGGCCATGAAATCGATGGGGCTTCATGTGGCCGCGGATGCGTTGAGTGTAGGAAATTTTGCCAATCCTGGACCGGTGGACGTAGATGAAAAAAGCGGTGACAGCCGTTACCCCGGAGTGGTTATCGCTGTGGGTGATGATCCGTGGTCGATGTCGACTTCAACACCGGCCGATAGCCGCTATCTTTTTAAGCACCTCCATATTCCTTTTTTAGAACCGAGCAATCCCACTGAACTCAAAGATTGGATGGGCCATGCCTTAGAGATTTCTAAACGCACCAGTGTCTACCAAGGGCTTCTGCTGACAACCTTCCTTGCGGAAGGGGGAGGACGTGTGGCCATTGGCGAGGCCAAAGTTATTGATGGCAGCAAGAGCACTCTTGATCCTTCAACCTTTGATCTCTCTAAGAATGTGATGGTACCGCCAAACTCCTTAATGGCCGATCAGCGTATGATTTTAGAGCGCTTTCCCAAGGTGGAAAAAGTTTTGAAAGAGATGAATCTTGATCAACAATTTGGGGTGGATTCAGAAGTGGGGATAATCTCTTCTGGAGTAGTCTTTGAAACTTTAAAGCAAGTATTGGAAGCGGGAGATTATTTGGATCGCTTCTCTCTTTATAAAGTCGCTTGCTCTTATCCTTTGGTTAGTGATCATCTACTGCCTTGGCTAAAGAGTAAGAAGAAATTGATCGTAGTGGAAGAGAAGAGAGGATTCTTAGAAACCGAACTGCGCACCTTTTGTCATAGTCATGGAATCGCCATTGAAATCTTTGGTAAAGAATTTAGAGAGCAACCTGGATTTCCTAGTCATGGGGGTCTTTCGTATGAAATTATTGAGGAAAAGTTAAAGCTCGCTTTAGAGCTCTTTGGCGAAACGGCCTGTGCCGGTGTCGCTCATAGCAGTGCGATGTTTGGGGCCCATTTGCCCCGTCGGCTGCCTACCTTTTGCCCGGGATGTCCCCACCGCGAAACCCTCTCACTATTAAAAGATTTGAGAAAAACCCTCAAAGATGAAGGGGTCGATCTCATTAGCCATGGTGATGTGGGTTGCTACTCGCTCTCTTTTCTTGAGCCGTTTAAGGAAATGCATAACCTTTCGGCCATGGGGCAGGGAGGAGCGCTAGGGGCCGGTCTCGATATGTTCACGGATAACCCCTCCGTTGTGCTGATGGGAGATTCGACTTTCTTTCACTCTGGGATTACGGATATTTCTAACTCGGTTCAGGCCGAACACAATATTACTTATATTATTTTAGATAATGATAATACCGCAATGACAGGTCACCAAATGACTCCCGCATCAGGGATGAATGTGCAAGGTCATGTGCGCCCTCGTCAAAGTATCCTCAATGCGGTTTATGCTATGGGTGTCCACTTCGCCGAAGAAGTTAATCCCAGTGATCGCTACTTTTATAAAACTCTGATGAAAGAGGTCATTAAAAAAGACGGGGTTAAAGTTATTGTTTCCAATAAGGAATGTGCTCTGACCGCTGGAGGGAGGCGCAAGAGAGAGGAGCGTAAGATCTTTTCTCAAAATCAGACCTTGGCCGAAAAAACGCTCTTTCAAATTAACACCGATGCCTGTGAAGATTGCCGCGTTTGTGTCGATGCGACAGGATGCCCGGGATTGGGGCAAATTCAAGATGCCTACGGAACGAAGGTGACCATCGATCCCCAAATTTGTGTGTCCGATGGCTACTGTACCAAAATGAAGGCCTGCCCTAGTTTTGAAAAGATTGTGGTGAAAGATTATCACCCTTCTCTGTATCGTAAGAATGACCTGGTCCAATTTTCTCAATTGGAAAAAGAATTGCCGGCCCCAGCGAGTCTCAAAACTCTCGAAGATATTGCTGCTGGCCGCGACTGGCGAATGGTCGTAACCGGAGTGGGAGGCACGGGAGTGACGACGATTTCTCGTGTG
>JBFHGF010000235.1:0-5459 GCA_041583335.1 Bacteriovoracaceae bacterium | reverse complement strand
GCCTATTGAGCAACAACAAGGATGACAGAGATATTATCTTGCCCGCCATTTTTATTGGCCATATCGATTAAGAATTGGGTGGTATGATCAAGTTGTTCTTGGGTGGCCTTTGAAGGATCCGGAATAAAGTGGTTGATGATATAAACAAGATCAGAGTCACTTACTTTTCCATGAAGGCCATCAGAACAACTGAGGAAGATATCATTGCGGTGGACTTTATAGTTGAAGACATCGGCTTCAACCTCTGATTCAAAACCAACCGTTTTCACGAGCACATTCTTTTGAGGATCGTTTCCGGCTTGCTCTCTCGTATAAAATCCTAGGTTAAGCTTCTCTTGCACGAGAGAGTGGTCACATGTTAGTTGATAGACTTTCTTATTATTGAAGAGGTAGGCCCGAGAGTCACCAACATTGGCAGTATAAAGATAAGGTCCACGAAAGAGTTGACTAACGACAGTGGTTCCCATTCCCACGAGGTTCTTGTCTTTTTCACCTCTTTTCTTTATCGAATTATTGGCAAAGGCAATCGCCTGCTTCTGGAGCTGAATGGGGTCTTGATCGTAATTGTCGAGAATAAACTCTGGGATCACGGCCGTGGCCATTTGACTGGCGATATCTCCACCATTGTGACCTCCCATTCCATCGGCAACAATAAAGAGGTGTTTCTTTGGGTTGAGATAAATGGCATCCTGATTGGTTTTTCGTTTCATTCCAATATGGGAAAGGCCAGATGAAATAAGCCCCATTTTTATACCTCTTTCTCAAATATATTTATTAGTTAATTTAATCGTTTATTAGTTTAACCTGATACTAAATAGATATCAAAGTTGATGCCCATATAAGATTAAATTCTTACTTGCTCTCTCTTTTAATGCGGACTGGAAAGCTAGGTTAAGTGATGGCGCTTTAGCTTCGGAGAAACCCATATTTTAACCAGTCCTATGTAATTGAGCTTGTAAGGTATTGAGAAGGGGGATCTTAGCTTTTGGCCGCACTATTATGGCCCCAATGGTGCCAACTTGACCGTAATTATCAACTAATAAGTTCTTAATTTTCCGTTATTTGTTTAAATATAATCCTTTAGAAAATGGCCTACCTCTTGCTACAATAGAAGGTGAGAGGAAAATTTTTCCCCTCAATAGGTTTCAAAATAAGTGATGGAAATAAACAAATAAATTAAAAAGAAACATCGGAGTAAACTCCATGTTTTTAACTCTCAAGGACAGGGGTAGATAGAATGAGTTCACTAAACATCAACGACTTCATGAAAGACAACTACAAGGCCGAAGATTTTTCACATCTTCACTGGACGGGTACATTTCAAGAGTACATTGAGAAAGTAACCGCGGACCCACGTATTGCCCGTAACGCCTTTCAAAGAATCCATGACATGATCATGTCTTTTGGGACTTCAGAGTATACCGAGTATAAGAAGAAGATTACTCGTTACCACTTCTTTGATGATCCAATTGCCAATGGAAAAGATGCTGTTTTTGGAATTGATGTTCACCTTATGAAATTTGCCAATTTCTTTAAGTCCGCTTCTCAAGGATATGGAACAGAGAAAAGGGTTCTCCTTCTTCACGGACCAGTTGGTTCAGCGAAATCTTCGATTTCACGCTTGGTAAAGAAAGGTCTTGAGCACTACTCAAAAACAGATGATGGGGCCATGTATACTTTTGAATGGTATGACGAAGAAGCTCCTGAACTTCTTGGTGGACAAAAGTCATTTCCGTCACCAATGCACGAAGAGCCAATGAAACTTATTCCCATTGAAGTACGGGAACAACTTCTTGAAAAAATTAATAAATCTCGTCCCGAGGGAACAAATAAAATTAAGATCAAAGGGTCACTTAACCCAGCTGATCGTTATATCTATGCTCAGTACATGGAAAAATATGATGGTGATTGGACTAAAGTAATGGATCACGTGAGAGTGAAGCGTCTTCTTCTTTCTGAACAAGATCGTATCGGGATTGGGACTTTTCAACCAAAAGATGAGAAAAACCAAGACTCAACAGAACTTACTGGGGATATCAACTACAGAAAGATCGCTCTCTACGGCTCTGACTCAGATCCAAGAGCATTCAACTTTGATGGGGAATTCAATATCGCTAACCGTGGTATCGTAGAATTCATCGAGATGTTGAAACTTGATGTGGCCTTCCTCTACGATCTTCTTGGAGCTTCTCAAGAGCAGTCCATTAAGCCAAAGAAGTTTGCTCAAACGGATATCGATGAAGTGATCCTTGGTCACACCAACGAGCCTGAATTTAGAAAACTTCAAAATAACGAGTTTATGGAAGCTCTTCGTGACCGTACGGTTAAAATAGATATTCCTTATATCACTCGTCTTGATAATGAAGTGAAAATCTATAAGCGTGACTTTAATGCAGAGAAGATTCCTCATATGCACGTTGCTCCTCATACGGTTGATATGGCCGCTCTTTGGTCCGTTCTTACTCGCTTGGAAGAACCAAAGAAAAGTGATCTCACTCTTCTTCAAAAACTTAAACTCTATAATGGAAAGACTCTTCCTGGTTACAATGAGGACAATGTAAAAGAACTTCGTAAAGAAGCGATTCGCGAAGGTCTTGAAGGGGTTTCTCCTCGTTATATCCAAGATAAGATTTCCAATGCTCTTGTGAAGAACTCCCAATCGGGATGCCTTAACCCCTTTATGGTCTTCAATGAATTGGAAGCGGGACTTAAGCACCATTCGCTAATCAACTCTTCTGATCAACTTGATAAGTATCGCGAGCTGCTTGCTGTTGCTCGTCAGGAGTACGAAGATATCGTTAAGAATGATGTACAAAAGGCCATCTCTGTTGACGAGAATGCTATTCAAACCCTTTGTTCTAATTATATCGACAATGTTAAGGCCTACACCCAACGTGAAAAGATTCGTAACAAATACTCCAACCGCTTAGAAGATGCGGATGAGAGATTCATGAGAAGTATCGAAGAGAAAATCGATATCGCCGAGTCACGCAAAGATGACTTTAGACGTGAAATCATGAATTACATTGGGGCCCTCGCGATTGAAGGTAAACAATTTGATTACAAGATGAATGAAAGGCTACACCGTGCTCTAGAGCTTAAACTTTTTGAAGATCAAAAAGATACGATCAAGCTAAAGACTATCATTTCAAAAGTTGTGGATAAAGACACACAAGAAAAAATTGATGTGGTTAAGTCACGCTTGATTAAGAACCACGGATACTGTGAGATTTGTGCTACTGATGCGCTAAACTTTGTAGCATCTATTTTTGCCAAAGGTGACTCAGCACAAGCTTAAGGAGTAGACTTAAATGGATCATCCTATCAAAAGAGACCACGCCCGTTTCCGCAATATTGTTAAGGGACGGGTCAGGGATAACCTAAGAGAATATATCTCCAACGGAGAAATGCCTCTTCCCAAAGGGAATGGGCAATATAAAATTCCCATGCCTTCCATTGAAACCCCTCGTTTTAAGTTTGGTGATCAAAGCCAAGGGGGAACGGGTCAGGGACAAGGTGAACAAGGTGATCCTGTCGATGGACAAGAAGGTGAAGGAGAAGGGCAACCAGGTCAAGGTGAGGCCGGAGAAGGTGAAGGGAATAAGGAGCTCGATGTAGAGCTCTCTCTTGAAGAACTTGCTTCCATTCTCGGAGAAGAGTTATCTCTGCCCAATATTGAGCCCAAGGGGAAGAAGACCATGCAGTCCACTACCGATCGCTATACGTCGGTGGGTAGAGTGGGCCCTGATTCTCTCAAGCACTTCAAGCGCTCTTACAAAGAGGCCTTAAAGAGGCAAGTGGCCACGGGAACTTACGATGCTAACAACCCAACCATTATCCCTATTAAGGCCGATATGCGCTACCGTTCCTCAGCTCAAAAAGTTGAATTTGATAACTCGGCCGTTGTCATCTATATGATGGACGTGTCTGGTTCAATGGGAGATGAGCAAAAAGAGATCGTTAGGACAGAATCATTTTGGATCAATTTATGGCTTAAATCTCAATATAAAGATATTGAAATTCGCTATATTATCCACGATGCCACGGCCAAAGAGGTGGATGAAGATACCTTCTTTAGAACAAGAGAGAGTGGGGGAACCCTGATTTCTTCAGCTTTCAAGCTCTGTCGTGAAATTATCCAAGAAGACTATAATCCTGCTGAGTGGAATATCTATCCCTTCCACTTCAGTGATGGGGATAACTGGTCTACGGATGATACGAAGCTTTGTTTAGAGATTTTAGATAGTGATATTCTTCCGGCCTCGAATATGTTCTGTTATGGACAAGTGGAGAGTCGTTATGGTTCGGGTCAGTTTTATAAAGATCTGGCCGGGCACTATAAAGATGATAATGAGAATGTGACGTTATCTAAAATTAAAAATAAAGATGCCATTTTAGATTCCATTAAAGAATTTTTAGGGAAGGGAAAATGATTACAAGAACTCAACCTATTACCGGTGAACTTTTAAAGCTTAAAGATGAAATTCATCAATACGCTATAGATTATGGTCTCGACTTCTATCCGGTAGTCTTTGAGGTCTGTGATTATGACACCATTAATATTTTAGCGGCCCAAGGGGGATTTCCCAGCCGCTATCCCCATTGGCGCTTTGGTATGGAGTATGATCAACTCTCAAAGTCTTACGCCTATGGACTGCAAAAAATTTATGAGATGGTCATTAATACTGACCCTTGCTATTCCTATCTATTGAAGGCCAATCAATTTATTGATCAGAAGCTCGTTATGGCCCATGTCTATGGACACGCTGACTTCTTCAAGAATAACCTTTGGTTTAAAAGTACCAACCGCGACATGATGGATGTCATGGCCAACCATGGTACCAAAGTTCGTCGCTATATGGAAAAGTATGGCCAAGATCGGGTTGAGACTTTTATCGACTGTGTTCTCTCACTTGAAAACCTTCTCGATATTAATGTTCTCTTTGAAACCCCTGACGTGCAGCGCTCTCGAGAGTCAAAGAACCAAGAGTATCATCAACAATTCTTTCACGATGATGATGACGATGGACGCTCTAATCATTTAAAGAGCTTCATGAGATCAAAACTCTTTAACCCAGAAGAGCCTAAGGCCCCTATGCCTTTAGAAGAAGATGTCATCGAGAGGAAGAGACCTACTAATATTTCACCTCGTGATATCATGATGTACTTGATTGAAAATGCTCCTCTTCAAGATTGGCAGGCCGATATTCTAGGTATCTTGAGAGAAGAGGCCTATTACTTCCTTCCTCAGAGAATGACCAAGATTATGAATGAGGGGTGGGCAAGTTACTGGCACTCTACCATTTTGACTAAGAAGGCCCTAAAGCCCTCTGAGATTATAGAGTTTGCCGATAAGCACTCCGGTGTTATGGCGATGAGCCGCCAAAATATTAACCCCTATAAAATTGGTATCGAGCTCTTTAGAGATATTGAGTACCGTTGGGATACGGGGCGTTTTG
>JBFHGF010000234.1:0-5477 GCA_041583335.1 Bacteriovoracaceae bacterium | reverse complement strand
GTCTGTGGAGCCATCAGAGACGACAACTATTTTCAATTTCTCGCGAGGATAATCCAGGGATAAGGTATTTTCAATTTTTTTAGCAATAAAGCCCTCTTCATTATAGGCCGCAATCATAAAGCAAACACTTGGAGTGTAAGTTTCCTCTTTTTGTACTCTTGCATGAGATAGAAGGGACATTATAAACGTCAAAGCGATATGGCCGACAAAGGCGTAGATAATACATAAGAAAATCAAAAGAGTGAGATTAAGCATAGTTCGCTCCCCCTTTTAAATTAAATGAATTCTGATAACTCTGTTGTTCTAAATTCTCTTTAGATTCTTTTCGATAAAACTTCATCGATGCGGTGACAATTGCCAGTAGAATCCAAGGATAGAGCATATAAGTATGGGTTAAAAAGGTAATCGCCACTCCATAAGAAGTGATGCCCATAATAAATTCGGGATGCACCTTTCGCATTTGCCAACTGTAGAAGAGACAGGTTAGCCAAATTCCCATATAAGAGGCAAATCCAAGCACCCCCGTCTCTGCCCAAGGTAGCAGCCAATTGGAGTGAACTGTTTTAAAGCGTCCCTCCGAACCCACATGGCCGTCGGTGAATTCAAGTAGCCTAAGCTGAAAGTTACTATAGCCCACACCAAAAACAGGATACTTCGCTCCCATCTTTGCACCGGCCTTCCAGTAAGTTATACGGTTATTTGTTGATTCATTGATATCACCTGAGTCACGATCCACAGAGAGGACCAGAGCTAACAAGAGCGAGGCGCCAACAAGGACAGTAGCAATCATTTGTTTTGGCGTTTTTAGATTTATAAAGAACCACACCAGGAACATGGCCCCATAGCCTAGAATGGCACCTCTGGATTTAGACTCCCAGATTAAAAAGCTGTAGAGCCCCAAAATCAAACTATAAACAATCACTTTAAAGGGCGTAGGCAACCCTTTTCTGAAACGTGCCAAGAGAAAAGGCACAGACAAGATCATTATCGCCGCAATATCGTTAGAGTTCTCAAGAATTCCCACACTGGTTAAGCGATCGCCATCCGCGGTAATGCCCAAAATAACCGATTTATAGAAGGACATAATGGCCTTTTCCAAAATACTAATCACCAGGGCCACCTGTATAGGATTGATATATTCCTTCTTATCGACAACATTCACAATCAAAAAGAAAATGATCACCCCTTTAGAGAAGATCTCTACATAATCGGCGAGGAAATACGAAGGATTAACCGTCACAAAGACAGAGAAGAAGGTCCAAATCGAATAGGCCAGAGCAAAGGTACAGGCCAAGTTCCAACGGATATAGAATTTCTTTTGGATGATAGAGTGACCAATAAAGCTGATGGCACAAATATAGAAAATATCACGAGGAAAACTTGAAAAGAGATCCGCCTTAATAAACTCCCATGGCCTTGAGATTAGCATAAATGTGAAAAAGGATACCGCATACTTAGGATGAACAAGGGATAAGGTTATAAGCAGAGATAAGAATATACCGAGAATAAAGCCTGACCATGACCAATGCATGAAGAAAAAGGCCGTCAGGCCGAAAAAGAAGATAGCAAATGAGATCATCTTGAAGGCAATAGAGAGGCGCGAATACCCTACCCCTGCATTTAAAATGGCATCTTTACAAAAGTAATAGGAGAAGGATGCCGCCAAAATGGCTACGGCGAATAAGTGGATGGTGAATGTATAGTCCTGATCTATAATCATGATAAGATTTCAACAGGAGAAACTTGTACCTGGTTTTTACTATTCTTCTTCGTTCTTTGATCACTCTTGCTCATCAGCTCTTGAACTTTCTCAATCTTGAGAAAGCTCTCCTTACGATCGTCTCCAATATGACCAAAGTAAGTTGAATTCAACTGCTGAGAAATAAGGATTAAATAATCTTCATTTCTAAGCACCATCACTTCTCTGTAGAAGATATAAATAAAACAAAGGGCCAATCCTAGAACAAAACCGAGAGAAGCAAAAATACGTTTCTTCGGAAAGATAGGAGCTGTAGGGAGCTGTGGACGATTGGTCACACCAATATAGGTGCCAATATTTCGCCTTTCAATTTCTAAGGCAATATTAATATTATTATACTTCATATAGAGCTTTGAAGCGATCTCTGAGGCAACCTCTTTATCACCAGACATAATGAGAGGAGCTTCTGTATACTCGGACTCTGCATCTGCATTTTTGGTATCCATAACGTTGAACTCAGAGAGCCATTTAGAAATGGTTTTTCTTCTGGCCTCAAGCCTTCTAATGCGAGGGTGGTTGCGATTAAATTGCTTAAGAAGGGAGCCAATATTTTGTTCAATTTTAAGTAATTCAGACTTAAGAACTTGAGGGTTCTTTGAAGCAAGAATATTCGATGCAAATTCATCATCAGTAATTTTTCTCGTCAGGTTAATCGACTCAAGTTTTCTCAATAAGCTATTTCTCGCTAACTCTAGAGTATCGAGACGCGTACTGATAAATGTCGATTTAATTTTTTCGAGAACCTTCTTCGTTACTTCCAAGGTGACAAGAGGATCTTTGCCCGAAAAGAGTACCTTATAAGATTGGACGCCTGTCGAGAAATATCTAAAACGATCTCTCAAAAACATCCTCTCGCGGGCACGAGTATATTTCTCCGCATTGGTCACCAATTCACTTGAAGCTCTTGTATCCGAATAGAACTTATATTCTATACCTAGTTCATCGATATACTCATCACTCATGACCTCTTTGATCATAGAGTCAATAGTGTCTGTCATCTCTTTTAGAGAGCCAACCCCAGGGACAACTTCACTAATAATTCCATTCTTAAAGTACTTTGAATAAATATTGATTTCAAACTCAGTTCGATAAGTCTTAGGCAGTAGAAAACTAAGAGTAATAAGAAAAGCTGTAGAGCCTGCCATAATGAGGACAATCGCTATTTTATATTGGAATAGTCGTTTAAAAAGATCTTTAATATAGATTTTCTCTTCCATAGAAACCTCTTAAACCGTTACCACACCTAAGAAAGGCACTTGAAAATGAGTTTGTTTTGTTAAATTTTTGAAGGCCTTGGCCGCATTCTTTTTTTCAAGAAAGAGCCATTGCACCTGAGCGTTGATATCCAACTGCTCTATAATGGCGTTATTCTTTACACTCGGCAAAAGAAAGAGGATATCGAAGTATTTCTTTGACTCCTCAATTGTCTTCCAAAAAAATAAATCATCGAGAATATTTTTACTCTCTTCCTCAAGAGAAGTATTGAGCAATAGATAGTTCAAAACCTTATTTTCGTCATGAAAAACTCCATCATCTGATCTTTTTAGATTATGTTTCTGAATTTGCGTCAGGACACCTTGATCTCCTGACATGGAAATATCTACGATCAAAGACGAAAGTCCGTATACGCTTTGAAGTTTTTTTGCGATCTTCTCAAGAGCGACTGCGGTATATTCATAGCTCTTGGAAAAGGGAGAAAGCACCCCATGAAGCCTTATATCTTCATTTCTAAAACTATATTCAATATTTTGGACGATAAAATCTAACTCCGTCAGTGAATTGGAGTGAGAAATTAGGCATGTGGTCCTACTCAAGGTAGTACTCATAAGTAAGTGGCTCCTAAAAATAATTTCACTAGTTTTAACATAATGCGTATCCCTATATTATTTAATTGAAAGAATTACTTAGGCCCATCTCGTTTGTCAAAAATGTAGGCACTGGCCATCATTCAATCTAAGTCACTGTTTTTAAAGCAGAAAAAGGGCCCAGAAGGACCCTTTATAGCTTACTCAATTAAATAAAACTTAATTAGTTCTTAACGTTAAGAACCTTGGCCGCGGCAGAGTTGGTGAACTGGCCAACAATCTGAACTTCACCATTTACCTTAGAAACCTTAACTTCAAGAACTTTTGAGAGTTGCCAATCAAGGGCCTTGATGACGCCAAATTTAGGGTTATAAGAAACCTTTGAAAAAACAATAAGCGCATTGTTATTGATAAGGGCAAGCTCTGTCCCTTCTTGTGTTTTCTCGATTTTAAGAGTCATCGCATAGTTACCAACGTTCACAGGGTAAACGCCCATCACTTCCTCTAGAGAAACAACTTCAAGGGCCGCTTCTTCGTAGAGGGCAGCATTACTAGATTTTTGTTTTCCAACAAATTCTACAGCACCAAAACGTTTAGAATAGAATGAACCTCTAACAGTATTTGAGTCGAAATCAATATCAAATTTAAATCCTGGAGAAACCAGCTCATTACTGTTTACATATACTTTTTCATTACTAAAAGCAGTGCTGCCAAGAAGTCCGGCACCCTTAAAAGAAAACTTAGTCACTCTTAGCTCTGAAGACACAAAGTTCACAAGAAGACCATTTTTCTCATCAGAAGAAGAAATGACGAGATTATCGATTTTTAAAGTTTTTCCAGCGGAGGCATCGAGAAGCTTTACTTCATAAACACCTTCAAAACCGACAACATATTCAAGGTTCTTGACCGTAAGCTTTTTAACCAAATCTACTGCCGTTTGATAGATATAGTACTCATCACCTTTACTCTTAATAAAGTCTTTAGCAAATTCTCCAAAAGCGATCAGCTCTTCTACATCTTGCTGAGTACTAACCGTTGCAACTTTTGAGTGAAGAGCAACAACAAACTTATAACGGGCCGCGGGAGTTGCCTGTTGTACAAAAAGGTCTTCAAGAGTCTTAGCATCAACCGTTACATACTTAATGTACTCAACCGATACTTCTCCCAGTAGTCCAAGAATATCTCTTCCCGACCAAACACTTGTCCCATCAATTTCAACATAAATAGGAGCTAGTACCTGAAGTTTTTCATAGAGATTAACGACAACTTCTTTACTTGATTCTTTCTTCAATACATCTTTTAGAACATAGACAAACTCACCTCTTGCATCAAGATTTACCTCTTTGAGCTCAGAGACGATTTGATCGAAGTTAGCATCACAAAGAGGAACCTTTACTTCGGCCATACACTCTTTAAATAGATCCATTGTCGTATTTAGTTTGGGAGAAAGAGCACTTGCACTTGTCATTACACCAGCAAGAAGAATTCCACTCATTAGTTTTTTCATTTTTATATCCTATTCTTATATCTTATAAATTATTAATATCTAATACGCCTGCATCGGTATAATCCACTTCTTCCCCCATCGCAAGATTGAAGTCTTCAACCTTTCCAAGAGAATGATAGTGAGATACAACAAATGTTCTGAAATCACGAATTGCCGAAACAGCAGTCATAACGTAATCAGGGAGCGACAACTTACCATTTTCAAAGTTAGTTCTGATCCCTGCGCTAAAGTTAAGGCTGGCCACACTCTTTTGTTCACTAATTTTCTGAAGATTATAGGCCGTTCTCAGTTGAGAAAGAGCGTCCATGGCCTTCTTCCCTACAGTAGTGGCCGAGAGTTCCATTTCTTGACGAGAAACGGTCTCTTCTTGTTTAGCAACTTTTACTCTTTGTGGATAACTTAGGTT
>JBFHGF010000233.1:0-5486 GCA_041583335.1 Bacteriovoracaceae bacterium | reverse complement strand
TGGCAGAAATTTTGTCGAGAAGCTCAGCTTGAGAGCTCAAAGAAGTAAAAATTGTGAATAAAACTAAAATATATTTCATAAAAAAACCCACTCTTATTAGTGGGTTTTACATTATAAGGAAAAATGAAGAGGGACAAGGGCCAGATTACTTTCGTAGCTCGTGTTTTAGGTATTTCTCTTCGATTTTAATATTAGCTTTTTTGCGCATACCAACAAAGTAGTCTTCCAGAATCTTGTCTCTCTTTTTATCATAAACAATCTTCTTATATTGCCCCATGTTGATGGTATCAAAGTCTTTCTTAGCGAGAACCTTGATAATATGGTAGCCGAACTGAGTTCTTACAGGATTAGAGATGTAACCATCTGCTTTTCCATTAATGGCCTTGAAGTATTCTGGAGCCATTCTAACTGCCGGTTGAAATCCCATATCACCGCCATTAGGGGCAGTTGCACTTTGACTATATCTTGCGGCCAATTCACCAAATTTCTCAGGGTTCTTTTTAAGGGTTTGGTAAACTTTAAAGGCCTGTTCTTGAGCAGCCAGGACTTCATTCTTTTCCGGATTTGCCGTAACTCTAAAAAGAATATGGGCCGTTCTGTATTCGGGATGTGAATTGTAGTATTGCTTTACCTCATTATCAGAAACTTCAATTTTTTTAAGCTCGCCTTCTAGGTCCTTAGAAATTTGGGCATGATAAAGAACATCTTCCATTTTAGATTTAACGATTGGATCATTATCTAGACCGGCCTTCTTTGCTTTTTGAACACCAAGAACCTTATTCATAAGATCATTGAGAACTTTTTCTTTTGAAACAACCTTATCAGAAACATAGAGGGTGTTTTGATAAAAGGCCTTATCGAGTTCTGACTTTTTGATTTTCACTCCATTAACTGTCGCTACAACAGGATCTTCTTGCGAAAAAGAAAGTGGAGAAAATAAAAGTGATGTTAATAAAACAGTAGTAATCCTTCTACTCATATATCTATCCCTGACATAGTTTTGATTCCATTATATCAAATTCTAATAAAATGTTAGTAAAAACGCTAACATGGAACAATTTGCTCCGCAATATTCTTACAAAAGTCTAGGAAGTCATCCTGATTGATGTCCCCCTTAGGCTTATAGAGGACTTTATAATCTGGACTAAATTGGTAGATTTTTGGCCTTGAAAGGAAAGTATTCGCAACATTGCCTGCAAGTTCTGGATTAACATCAAGAATATCCTTATCAAATTGTATACTGATGCTATGTGCATTGGCCTGGATAGATTTAACTCCACATTTCGTAAGGTAAGTTCGTGCCCTGAGAACATTGTGGAGGTTTCTCATTTCAATCGGGTGTGGTCCATATAGGTCTACAAAATCATCAAATGCTTCATCAAGTGATTCGACATTATCAATATTAGAAAGCGTTTTATATTGCTTCAAGCGCTCAGCAGAATCGGGAATATAATTATTTGGAATATAGGCCGGGTAGGGCGTCATGATCTCAACATTTTTATTGAGAACACGCTTTTCGCCCTTAAGTTCTCTAATGGCATCTTTGAGAAGTTCCATATAAAGTTCAAGTCCAATGGCCTCGATATGACCTGACTGATTAGCCCCAAGTATATCTCCCGCCCCTCGAATCTCAAGATCGCATGAAGCTATATTAAAACCAGAACCCATTTCTGCATAAGTTTGGAGGGCCTTGAGTCGCTTCTCTGCAACATTAGAGAGACTGCGATCATTAGGAATAATAAAATAGGCATAGGCCTTTTTGTCCGAGCGACCAATTCGTCCTCGGAGTTGATGGAGCTGACTTAGCCCATAGGTATCGGCCCTATCGATAATCATCGTATTGGCATTAGGAATATCAATTCCACTTTCAATAATAGTAGTAGCAATAAGAATTTGATACTCGCCACTGTAGAAGGCCTTAATTCTTTTTTCGAGTTCTTTCTCTGGGAGTTGACCGTGTCCAATTACAATAGAAGCTTCGGGGACGAGGTCTCGAACATGGCCAGCAAATTGTTCAATATCATTAACTTTATTATGGACAACAAAAACCTGCCCTCCTCTTTTGAGTTCTTTCTTAATCGCTGATTGAAGTGTTAGAGCATCATCTTTGATAATGTAAGTTTTTATAGACTGCCGTTTAGGAGGTGGGGTTTTAATTAAACTTAAATCACGGAGCCCTAGAAAACTAAGTTGAAGCGTTCGCGGAATGGGAGTTGCGGTGAGCGTAAGGAAGTCAACGTTCGCCTTCATTAATTTGAGTTTCTCCTTATGGGCCACACCAAAACGTTGTTCTTCATCGACTATAACAAGTCCAAGATCTTTAAATTTAATTTTATCGCTAAGAAGCTTATGGGTACCAATAATGATATCGACTTTTCCTTCTGTTAAATCAGCAAAAATCTTATTGGATTCTTTTGCCGTTTTGAAACGACTAATGAATTCAATATTTACAGGGAAGCCACTCAGCCTTTTTTTGAAAGAATTGTAGTGTTGAAGAGCAAGAATAGTTGTCGGTACCAGAACAGCGACTTGCTTGTTATCGAGCACGGCCTTGTAGGCTGCTCTAATAGCGACCTCTGTTTTTCCGAAACCAACATCACCACAAACGAGATGATCCATTGGTCTTGCTTTTTCCATGTCATTTAAAACACGATCTATGGCCTTCCTTTGGTCTGGAGTTTCTTGAAACTCAAAAGCTAATTCAAACTCTTTGTAATCGTGATCTGGAGGAGAAAAGGCAAAGGCTTCCTTGGTTTCTCTTTCGGCCTGAAGTTTGAGGAGATCAAATGCTAGCTTTTTAACTGACTGACTCGCTCTCTTTTTTAGGACAGCGAACTTATTGGTTCTTAAGCTATCAAGAGTTAAGCTGGCCGTTGAGCTGGCATGCTTTTGGATGAGGTTCATTTTATAAACAGGTACATAAACCTTATCACTACCCGAATATTCAATAACCAAAAAATCAGATTTATCTTCTTTTAGATCTAGAGATTGCAGTCCTAGATACTTCCCTACTCCGTGATCGCTGTGGATAACATAATCGCCAACCTTGAGAGTCGCAATTTGCTCAGCAAAAAGGTCAAGATCTTTCTGGGCAACCTTAGTATTAACTTTTGATTTCTTAACAGAAAATAGATCTCCTTCCGTAAGGAGAAGAAGCTTTTCTGTTTGATAGAAAAATCCACGGTCGAGTGGAAAGTCTGAATAATGAATTCTTTTCTTTAGGTCATTACCAAATTCAAAGACTTCTATTAGGTGATTGAATTCATCACGAGCAGATTCATGACCAAAGAAGAAAATGATATCCCCTGAACTTTCGAAATTTTTTTTAATTTTAGTGAAGGCTTCTTTCAAAAAGTCTGCACGGGAGTGTTTTTTTCCTGATGCTTCCTCAAGATATTGAGAAATATTTTGATGTTGAATACTGATCAGGTCATCATTTTCATTGAGATCAACATTAGCAGAAATTTGAACTTCATTGATATTGAGTTTATGTTCGGGATTAATTTTTAAAAGGTTATTCTCAAAATAGAACTCTTCGGGGCCTGGGATAATAGAATCGTGATCAACGTCATCTTTGATAAATTCATAAGAGTCGCGAAGTTCTGAATACATTCCCTCCCACTCTGAGCCAATTCTGAAATCATTAAAGAGATGAAACTCACAGGTAACATTTTCTAAGTAGTTAAGAATAGAAACAGATTCTTCACAAAAAAGAGGAATAAAAACAGGATAGTTTTCGAAGAGATAACCATCGCTTAATCGCTTAAGTACTTCCTTCCTCTTTTCAAATTTATACTTTTGAGATGGCGGTGGCATCGGAATTTTGGACCGAAGATTATTTGCGTATTCTTGTGAGCAAAAAATACGAGGAGAGATACCAAGAGAAACTTTTTCATGTGTTTCGTCCTTGATTGTTTTTAAGGTCTCCGGATCGATGGAATAAATCTCTTCAATCATGTCATCAAAGTAAATTAGTCGAATAGGACTGCCATTGGTTGGGTAAATATCGAAAATTTCGCCTTTGTGACTAAATGTTCCCGGTTCTTCGACAGTTATAGAGTACTCATAGCCTCTCTCTGCTAAATGAGTTTTGAGTTGGTCTGGTGAAATGACGTCAGATACTTCAAGATTAAGCTGGTTTTTTTGTATGAAAGAGGAAGTGGGAAATTTGAGATGAAGGGCCTCTACAGTTGTAATTAAATTGAAGGGAATATCTCTCTTTTTAAACTCTTCAATTTTTTGCAGGGTGTAGAACCTTTCAATTAAGGCATGCTCCGAGGCAATATGGCCTTCATAAATATTGAAGTCGTGTCCGAGTAAAAAAACATTATTGGTTTCTGTAAAGTGTTCCTCA
Organism: Bacteriovoracaceae bacterium; assembly: GCA_041583335.1. GTDB lineage: Bacteria > Bdellovibrionota > Bacteriovoracia > Bacteriovoracales > Bacteriovoracaceae. Next base: position 1,132 of record JBFHGF010000233.1, on the reverse strand, counting down.
ATGAGGTCAAAAAACTCTTCAGCTTCGTCGTTATTAGAGAAGATAAAAATATTTGATTTACCATCAATATGGATGGAATTAGAGAGCTCTAGATATAATGCATATTGTAAAGGTGAAAAGCCCACTAGAGTCGAGGATTTCGAGTGATTTGAATGAGACTCAATGAGTCTTTTTTTTAGTGAGTTAAAGTAAATCATGTTTTGACTCGCGGTGTCTGTCTGTATAAGCAAAGATAGATATTTGTTCAATAATAGCATTCCTAATGCAAGAACATTAAAAAAGCCATTCCAAAATGTTTCCAATATGTTAACATTCGTGTACTTATAAGTAGCTAAATCATTCCCTTAATTAACGGAGCTCGTGCAATGGCGTCATATACTTTAGACGTATACATGCCGGTTGTTATCCTAATGACCCTAGGTGTACTTCTGGTTTTCGTATCAGTTTTTCTTGCTCAAGTAATTAGGCCATTCAAGCCTAGTGCACTTAAAGAACAAGCCTATGAATGTGGTGAAGACCCTGTAGGATCAGCTTGGGCAAACTTTAACGTACGTTTTTACGTTGTATCACTTATCTTCATCGTATTCGATGTTGAAGGTGCGTTAATGTTTCCTGTGGCCTCAATCTTCAAGCGTTTCGTAGAAATTGGCGAAGGTGGGGTTCTTCTTGGATCACTTCTTATCTTTATTGCCGTACTTGTTTTCGGAATTATTTATTGTTGGGCAAAAGGCGATCTTGATTGGGTTCGCTCTTTTCAACTTACACAAGAGCAAATTAATGAATTAAAAGGTGTGGAGGAAAAAGCATGAGTCCCACTTTATATGATTATGTAAACCAATTTGAAGCACACCGAAATGCCGTAGCATGGTTAAGTGAATATTTTGGAACTGATGTAACAGGTTATGTAACCTTTATGGTATTTCTTGTTGGTGCATTGGTTGTTGTAGGTGTAATGGCCACCATTGGTGGTTTTGGTACTTACGCAGAGAGAAAGATTTCAGCTGATATGCAACTGAGACAAGGGCCAAACCGTGTAGGACCCTACGGTCTCCTTCAGGTTCTTGCTGATGGTGTAAAGATGATCCTTAAAGAAGATATCTTTCCTGCGCAAGCAGATAGACTTCTCTTTAAC
>JBFHGF010000232.1:0-5487 GCA_041583335.1 Bacteriovoracaceae bacterium | reverse complement strand
TCACAAAATATTTGAGCTCCCTCTATTTAAAAAGAGAATCACCATGAATGGCCTGTCTGGTCCATGGATTGATCTCTTTCTTAAAGACTATACCCAAGAAAAATATCCCACCCCTGCTATGGGCACTTTGTGGAACCCCTTTGAGATTCCCATGGCCCATATGGTCTATGACCTCTTTATTTTAAAATCACGAGAGCGCTTCTTTCCCAGTGACACCCTTTCTATCCGCTATTGGGAAAAGAAAGACTTTGGGGTAACGGAAGTGATAGATGCACAAACTAAAGCCGATAAGCCCAAACAATTTCGTGAAGAGTATGTCTTTGTTCTCAATGAAAATAGAGTTTATCGAGTTATGCTCAGGACTCGACTCGAAGATTTTGCGGCCGAGCGCTATCGCCAGAAGTTCCTGAAAAGCCTAGAGTTTAAGGCCAGTCATCCCGATAGCTCGATTGGACTCTACAGTACCTATAAGAAGCTATCTTATCCCGATAAACTCAGCCCTACCGGCTTTACCTACCTCTATGCTGGACTTTCCCATAAGAAGTCATCTCGTGAATTCCTCAGGGAAATGATTCAATTCCTAGAGCGCGGAAAGAATGATCGGGTGTTCTTGGCCCCTCTCTATGATTATGCCTATAATATTTATGGCAGTAGCTTTTCAAAAGACATGAAAAACCTTAAAGAAAAACAAAGTGAAAAACTAAGGCGTAAAATAAGCGAAGAAGCGCAGAAGGAATCCATCCGCTTAAGAAGAGAAGAGTTTGTTGAACAAAGGGACTCTTTTGAAAGCGAAGAGGAAAAGATTAAGTTCTATCTGCAAAAAGCAAAAGATAGTGGCGTTGATACCAGTCAAAATAAGAGCAGCGTTATTATAGATTAGGAGCATTTTTTTGTGAGATTTCCAGGTAAGAGAAAAACAAAACATTACTTTCCCGTTAGTGAAGAAACCCGCACGCCCTTAGAGCGTGACCTGACTCGCAAAGATGTCTATGTCGTGGGTATTGATCAACTTATTGTCGATATTGAAATCCACGTCGAAGATTCTTATTTAGCTCAACATGGATTTGTAAAAGGGGAGAGCCAAATCGCCGATGAATCCATTGTCGAAAAGATTTATCGTGAGGCAAAGAATGCGGGCACGATTAAGGGAGAGTTTGCTGGTGGGAGTACCGGAAATACTCTTCATAATTATGCCGTACTTTCAGATGATACTTGTGTGGCCTTAGGCGCAATTAATGAGAGCATTACTGTCGGTGACTATGCCTATAAGTATGTCTGTACCACCAATTCCCATGTGGATCTCTCCTATCTAAAACCATGTATTGGACCCATGGCCCGTGCTATGTGTTTTATCACTCCTGATAAGGAGAGGACCTTTGTTATTGGCAAAGGAATTATGAATGAATTATCGGAAGACTTTATTCCCGATGAAGTGGTTAAGGGGGCATCATCCCTTTTGATTTCAAGCTACCTCTTTCGCGATCAGGTCTCTCCTATGTATAAGGCGACTTTAAAGGCCGTTAAATTGGCCAAAGATCATGGCGTTCCTGTGGTTCTCTCTTTGGGGACAGGGATGGTGGTTAAAGATCAGAAAGACTTTCTCGTGCAATTTATTTCCGACTATGTTTCTATTGTTGCCGGTAATGAACAGGAGCTCGAATTCCTCACTGGAGAAAAAGATCCTCTCTTGGCCTTGGAAAACTCTCTTGATCTCTGTGATATGGTTCTCCTTACCGTGGGCAAAAGTGGTCTCTATCTAGGTGCTCATTGTGACTTGGATCAGTTGCGCCAAACTAAGGATAAGATCCACTCAAAATCCATTGCCGAATATAATTTATTTGAATATTCCCGCGCTATGCTCAAGAAATATTGTGAGAGTCCGCGTAAGGTCTATACCCATATCAACCCTTTCATGGGTGGCCCAGGGAAGATTGAAAATACCAATGGTGCTGGGGATGCCGCGTTAAGTGCTCTCTTACACGATATTAGCGCCAATGATTATCATCGAATGAAAGTTCCCAATGGACCTAAGCATATTGCAACTTTCTTAACCTATTCTTCTATCCACCAAGTGGCCAAGTATGCCAATAGGGCAAGTTTTGAGGTTTTAAACCAGAATTCGCCGCGTCTAGCAAAGGGACTTCCCGAAAAAGAAGACTCCCTTGAAGAAGGCTATTGGGAGACCTAGTCTCCTTTAAAGGCCCCTACTGGCCAAAAGATAGTAAAACATTGTCAGCTCTTTAAGGCCGAGGCAATATGGCCTTATGAACTTAAAGATCCTTAAAAAACCGATCATTCCCATCGTGCTCATTGTCTTAATCATGGCCTTTGTCATTTCCATCCTCGATTATCGCGTGATGGCCTACAACCAAGGGGACTGGCTTCTTAAGAGAAAGGTTCTTGAGGTTTTCAAACTCTACTCACCTCAACAAGAAGAACTGAAAGGCATCCTGAGCGATTATATGAGTTGGCATCGTCGTGTGATGCTTAAAAACTATATGGCCTTTTTGGCCGATGGGGATGATCGTCTACGCGCCCTCGAATTAGATAAGAAGAAGTTCACTCCCGAGGAGATGGACCAATGGTTGGGCCGTGCCCGTGACCTCTATGTGGCCACCATGTCCCAGTTGGGTTCAAGTCTAGTGCCCTTACTTGCACAAATGAATGAATCCCAAGTGGATCGCACTCGAACGCTTTTAGATCGTCGCCTACAGCAGTGGCGTGACCTTAAAGGTACACCTGTTGAGCAGTTAGTGGCCGATCTTGAATATTCTTGGGCCGGTAACTTCGATCTGATTCTTGGAAAATTAAATGCGGATCAAAAGGAAGTACTTAGCACAACCATTAAGCGCCTCTACCTTCCACCGTCGTTTCAACTGGCCTATGAAGGAAAGCTCAATGAATTTATTCAATTTTGGCATAGGGAATCGGAGTTTCCCCAGTGGCGAATTGAGGCCAGTAAGTTGATCACTAAAGTATTGAACCTCGCGGATTCCACGCAATTGCAACACTTCAAAAAGAAAATCCACCAATGGCGTGAGCTTATGGTGGATCTTCATCATGCGAAATAATAAATAGCTTGTCTTTATTAGTTAGTATTAAAGAGCTGGAATATCTCTACACTGCATAGGGTAAGTGATGAGCACATCAGCTTCTTCTACTGTACATGTCTCAGTCTCAGCATCCCACTCAAGTAGGTCACACTTTTCGATTTGGCCACAGTTATCCATGAAATCAGGTGTGAAGTCATAGGCGTAGAATGAACATGAACGTGTACACTCTGCTTGAGTTAAGTCAGAGTAAGTGTTGGCCATAGTTGCTACAGAACATAGAGCTGCGATAGTAAGCATTAACTTTTTCATTTGGTCTCTCCTTAGTTTAATGGCCCAGATGTATCCCATGGGATTCCTTTTGCCAAGGAGGTTGAAAAAAGTATCATCACAAAAATTTTAGCTATTTACATGGCCTAGACCAGCTTCATATCCGTTATATAAGTGTGATGGCCTTGAGCTGCTCCACACGCTCTTGTAGGTCTTGGGCCTGGGTAAGGCTTCTTCCCATGACGAGGTAGTTGGCTCCGGCCTCGAAGGCCGCGGCAGGATCAAGGACACGCTTTTGATCGGTCTTCTCACCACTTTCAATCTCATCTTGAAAACGGATTCCAGGACAGACTTTAACTAAAGTTCTTCCCGCATTCCACTCACACTCTTTGACGATATTCAGTTCATGGGCCGAACAGACAATACCTTGCGTACCTGTCTTTAGCGCCAAGTTGAATAAGTTACTAAAGGCCTGGGCCGGTTCACGAATTCCCCACATGGAGGCCATATCCGTTTCATCAAGACTGGTCAGATAGCTGACTCCCAGAATATTGACGTGATCCATCTTTTCATTGCGAACGGCTTGGGCGGCCTTGAGCATCTGCTCGCCACCACTGAGGTGAACCGTGATGAATTCAACGGGAAGGCTACTCAGACTACTGAGGGCCTTGGCCACGGTATTAGGAATATCGTGGAGTTTGAGATCGAGAAAAATTCTTTTGCCAAACTTCTCGTAGATATCGCGAATCAAAGGTTTGCCATGGGCCAGATACTGTTCTAGCCCAATTTTAATCCAGGGCAAATCCGCTGGTAGTGATTCGAGAAACTCATAGGTCTGCGTCTGATTCATATTATCGAGAGCAACCATAGTGTGAGCGGCTGCATTTTGCTGCGTGGTCATTACAGCAACCCTCCTTCAATATGGGATTCTTGTAAGCTCAAAGGAGAGAGTTCACCACTACCGTAAGACTTGGTTCCGATAATCGCTTCCATCACGGCCTTGATATTTTCCTTACGAGTGAAGCAAGGGATACCATAGGCGATGGCGTGGTTACGAATGACTTCTCCATCAGACTTTGACTCACCAGTATTTTTAGGCGTGTTGAAAACCATTTTGATCCCTTCGTCTTTGAGGGCCTCCACGATATTTTCTTCACGATCATCCATGAGTTTGGCCACTTCTTCACACTCGATTCCTTGGCGTTTGATATACTCACATGTTCCTGGAGTCGCTACAAAGTCATAACCCAGTTGACGTAAGGTCTTTAAGTAGGGAAGGAGCACTTCTTTATTGCGATCAGCGATAGAGAGCATGATTTTTCCCACCTCATTGAGTTTAGGATAGTTCCCAAGGTAAGACTTCATGATCGCCTTGTCTTTGTCGGAATCAAGCCCCATGGTTTCACCGGTAGATCTCATCTTTGGTCCGAGGATAATATTATCTTTGAGGAAGCGATCAAAGGGAAAGGTGGATTGCTTAACGGCAAAGTGTCCATTTCCAGCACGATGCCAAGGCTCGATCTCTTCTCCTAGCATGGCATCGGTTGCTATGGCCGGAAGTCCAATATTATAGGCCTTGGAAAGGAAGGGGAGAGTACGTGAGCCTCTTGGATTGGCCTCGATACAGTAGATCTTTCCTTCTTTTACGGCATATTGAAAGTTGATTGGGCCAATCACATTGAGGAGTTCGGCCAGTTTCTCAGAGATCTCTTTCATCTCATTATAAAGCGCTTTGGTGAGTACTACTGGGGGAGAAATCATCCCCGAGTCTCCCGAGTGAACCCCGGCATGTTCGATATGTTCACATACGGTAAAGACACAATTACCTTTATGGTCACGAATTAAATCCACATCGTATTCCAAGGCATCTTCAAGATAGTTCTCAATTTGAAAAACTGTTCCGGAATCTTTTAACTGTTCTTTGTAGCTCTCGGGAAGTTCATTGATATCTTCATGGGAGTAGAAGATATACATGGATTCCCCTCCAATAACATAACTGGGACGAATGATAACGGGCATCCCAATCTCGGTCATGGCATTGATAAGGTTTTTGTAACCACTGACTTCCATGGACTTGGTATGGGAGAGGTTTACTTTTCTTGTCGCCAGGGAGAAGAGTTTTCGATCTTCCGTTTGCTCGAGAACATCGAGACCAGGGCCTAGGAAG
>JBFHGF010000231.1:0-5499 GCA_041583335.1 Bacteriovoracaceae bacterium | reverse complement strand
TGGGTTGGTATGGACTCGGTGGGAGCGGGGTGCACCGGCCAAGTCATGAATGGCCTGACCTCTGTCTCCAACAGGGGCCGTACATAGCCAACTGGTACAATTATGTCCCTCTCTTGGTGCGATAGGTTTATTGTCGTCGAGCTTTGCGACAGTATCACCGTCAACTCCACTGTAGTTAAAACCTCCGAGAGTTGAACGAGATCCATTTCGAGCATTTTCGATATAAGTTCTCATTCTAAAGAACTCATCAGGCTCAAGTTCCATAAAGGCCTCCATTCTATCTGAATTGGGAAGGCGATAGTCGGCTTCTGTTACATTATTGATAAAGTCATACGTCTTACCACCAAAACGCGTGTAAAGGTGACCTGGGCTTTCTCCCAAAGGAAAAGAAACGGTGTTATAGGAAACGGCCTTAAAGTAATCATCAAGAAATGCGGTTTTTTCATCAGCACTCATTTCGGCGAAGGAAACCACAAAGACATCTCGGCTTCTTCCATCACCTCCATTGAATTTAAAATCAACTTGGTTGAATTTCTTCATGTGTGAGGAATAGAGGCCATTGAGAAATTCCATTCTTTCATCGAGAGGTCCATCCCACATTCCAGTTGGGAATGCATTTTCAAGAGGTCCGGCTTCAAGTTGAGCGATATGGTGAAAGTCTGAAAAGTCCTCACCACGACGGCCGCCAAAGATAACCTGATCCTCATAATCTTCAAAGGCCTTGGCCACTCCGGATTCATGGGAGAACCGTGCGAGGGCACCTTGAACCTCATTAGCAGCATCGTCGTCGCTAATTTCTCCATTACGTCGCTGCTTGAAGATGCGCTTCAATTTGTCTATGTAGGCATCCTGGGCATCTTTCACTTGTTGCTCTAGAGTCGAGGCATTAAGGGCTTCAAGATGATCAGACCAATCCCTCATCGGATAAGCGAAATTTCTAAAAACATCGAGTGAGAACTTAATATCATCAGAATATTCATAGTTAGGGTTGGCCTTATTGGGAAAAAGCTCTTCAAGACCAGTTCGTACTTTATTTGGCAATTTTTCAAAATCAGCAATAGGGTCATAACTCTTTAAGTTTTTGAGAGCATCGAATCCAGAGGTTCCTTGCTCCATAAAGAATAGGGAACGAAGGAGGCGGTCGGTGAGGAGAGAGAAGTTCTTATGGGCATCTCTTACTTCGAGAATAGCTCTTTCTTCTCCAAGAATATCTGGACGATAAACAGTACCGCCAGTGTACTTATATGAGTTCTCCCATCCAGCAATTCTCTCTAGCCTCTCTGGCTCATATTTTTGGCCGACAGCATTTCCTTCAAGGATGCTGTTGAGAAGATTTTGCTTTTGTAGAGTCATCGGCCCTAGGAAGGGGTGCTCGAAATTTCTGGTGACTCTCTTGGTAGGGTCATGTTGATAGCGAGTATGAGCAGCGCTGAGTTTTTGTAGAATATCGTAGTCAGAATAAAAACTGAACATTCCAATTTTTTCATCAAGAACTTTTTGGGGATCGACATTATCAATTCCTCTTCCAAAGAAACTATCAGGAGGAAGAGAGATTGTAGCTTGCATGGAGCCATTTCCAAAACGAGTATTTAACTTCCCAACGGCTGAATACCACTCTTCAAATGAATCAAAAGGATCAAGAACAAATTCGAGATTTCCAGTGTCATCAAAAATAAGGCTTTCGGGGAGAAAATCAAATTCGGGATCACTATCAATTCTAACTAGACCACCGGGAACTCGGGCTTCTGGGTAGAGCTGATCAATATGATCACGTACCCATTGGCTTCTTTCTGTCACCGGCATTTCTAGCCATTGTTCTTTTGAGATTCCAAATTCTTCTTTAGGGCCATAGGCCTTAACAATACCATCAATTTCAGAGAGCATATATTCTGACTCAAAACCAAATTGGAGGTGCTTTCCTGCTGGTAAGCTATTTACATCATAACCAAAGGGAGCACGAATAACTCTTGATGTACGTGCGAGATCGATATTAGAGAGATCGCGTATGAGATCAAAGCAATTTTCACTTGCGAAGTTAGCTGGATCTCTATTCTCAGCAATTTTATTCTGGCCTTGCCAAATTAAGATTGATGGGAGAAAAACAGCAAAGAACAACAGTAGGGACCATTGAGACTTTTTCAAAACATACCTCCAGGGATTACAAACTCCTATCGGTATGCTTAGAAAATTACTTGAGTATTTTGTTTAGGAATTTAAGGTGTTGTAATTACTTTACTTAGAGCAGATAACTGAAGAGGGTAATCGCCCCACCCCAGCCAGCAAGAATATAGTAATAGACCTTCCAATTGACTTTAAAGTCTTCGTGAGAAGTCTCACTAAAACTTTGGTAGGTAAGTCCCTTAAGCTTTTCTTTAGGATTCTCAGCGCCAAAGTAGCTAACAAGCATTCCGGTGGCAAAGCAAATTAGACAGCCAATCATATTCCACCAAGGCCATGTTACTTCTGGAATAAATTTCCAAAACACCGCATTCACAATAAAGCCGGTGAGGAGCCCGAGAATGGCACCTGGACCAGTGGCCTTTTTGGTAAGAATTCCTAGAAGGAAAACTCCGAGAATCGGTCCATTGGCAAGGGAGCCAATTTTATTCATGGAAACAATAATAGAGTCTGAAATATCTCCTACAAAGAAAGCAAAGATGGTGCACACCGTTCCCCAAAACACAGTGAGACCTTTTGACATGAGAAGTTCTTGCTTATCAGTAAATTCTTTCTGCATAAAGCTCTTGAAAATATCTTGCATCGTCGTTGCGCTAAGAGAATTAATCGTCGAGTCTAGAGAACTCATCGCCGCAGAGAAAAGTCCAACCATCACTAGTCCAACAGCTCCTACAGGAAAGTATTTGATCACAAAGATAGGTACGGAAAGGTTATAGTTGGGCGAACCATTTTCAAGAGGAAGTAAATTTACAAACTCGGGATGCTTGGCCACGTATGCACCAATACAAACTCCAAGAAAGCAGTAGGTGATAACGAGGGGATACCTAAGAATACCGTTGAGAAAAAGGGAATAGTTTGTATCATCGATATTCTTAGTGGAGAGCTCCCTTTGCACTTGCGATTGATCACACCCATAGTAGGAAACATAAAGAAAGAAGCCACCAATAAACATAGGCAAGAAAGCAAAGCTATTGCCATCAAAGCCATGGCTTTTGAAGTTAACGCCCCTAAGGCGTTCTGGGTCGAATGCAGCAATCGTTTCGGAAAGTCCTCCGCAAAGAGAGATCGCGATAAATATGGTCATAATTATAGATGCATAGAGCACAATCATTTGAATAACATCGGAGAGGATGACGGCCTTCATTCCGCCAATAGAGTCATAGATGATGGTGACAACTGCTAATGTGATTACGGATGCCGTGAAGCTAATTCCGAGACAATAGGAAAGTACGATTGAGATACCATAGACCGTTACTCCTGTTGCAAAGGCCCTGATGAATTGAAAGAGTAAAGAAATTGCGAGGCGAGTGTTGCGATCAAAACGTCGTTCAAGATAAGCATAAACAGAGATAATCCCAAGCTTGCGGTAAATAGGCAGAAGGAAGATCATCAAAAAGATCATGGCGAAGGGAACGGCCAATTCATATTGCAGCCATAACATGCCTCCACCAACGGAGAAGGCGACAAAAGCTGGTGCTCCGAGGATAGAGTTGGTGGAACACTGAGTGGCCATTGTGGAAATAGCAATAGGCCAAACGCCAGTATCGTTTCCTCCAAGGTAATAATCTCCCTTATTTTTTTGACCTCGAGAGAGGTATATACTGAGAGCTATCATTCCAAGTAAGTAGAGTATAATAATTAACCAATCAATCGAGTGTAATTGCATATGACAGTACCTTTATCAGTTCAGAAATTAATCGATGAGACTCTAGAATATCTAGATCCCCAAAAGTCGTATTGTGATTTATTAAGATTTTATCACGATCGGGTACAAATAAAAGATTTTGAGTTACCCGTAAAAAATGACCTATTCATTTTTGGAGTAGGGAAGTCAGCGAGCTTTGAAGTTCAGGCCATGAGGGGACTCATTCTGTCTTCACCCCTTGCTAGTCGGCTAAAAGGATGTTTTTCTCTCACGAAGTACGGCCATAGGGTTAACGAAAATTTCAAGCAGTGGGAGGGGGATCATCCTCTCGTTTCTGAAAAAAATATTAAAAATTCTTTAGAATTTACGGATGAACTAAAAAAAATCAAGGTTCAAGACAGTATTATCTTTCTCACATCAGGAGGAACAAGCTCCCTTCTCGAAATTCCAAGTGAGGAATTAACTTTTGATCAATTACAAGAGAAACATCAAAGATTACTAGATAGTGGTTTAAACATAAATGAAATGAATAGACAGAGAAAGTTACTCTCTCAAGTAAAAGGGGGAGGTCTTTTAAATTTCATTGCTACCGAAAATATTGTCCAGCTCGTTACCTGTGATATTCCCAATGAAGAATTGGCCGATGTTGGCTCTGGACCATTAATTGGAGCTCATCATTGGGCGAAGACTATAATGACTCAAAGTGCGAGTTTGTTACTCGATAAGTTGTGTGTACAACCCAATCGCATTAACCAAGGAGTCTTTGACGGTCATGTCTCTGAACTTATTCATTTGCTGGAGAGTTCTTCTTTTAAAAAAGGTCAATTCTATATTGGAGGAGGGGAGGCTACGATTACCGTCTCCCCTAAAGGTGGACTAGGTGGCCGTAATACCCACTTTGTATTGGCCATGGCGCAGCACTTCTATCTTAATCCAAAGAATCATGACCTCAAGATTTGCAGCATTGGCACAGATGGGAGTGATGGGCCTACGGATGCAGCTGGCGCCTATATCGATTATAATCTCTATAAATCATTAGATCCCAAAAGTTATCTGGATAACTTTGATAGCTATCATTATTTTGAAAAATTGGGGACATTAATTAAGACAGGGCCAACAAAAACGAATGTAATGGATATAAGGATGATCTGGCGTGAGTAATGTGACAAGTAAGATTAAGAATATTTTAAATGAGCTAAACCCCGATTTAGTAGAGCTTTACCCTTTCGTGAGTTCAAAAATAGAAGAGCTTAAGAGTAATGTTTCTGAAAAAAAGGGACTTTTTAATGAACATAACTCGATATTAATTACCTATGCCGATCAATTTCAAGAAGAGGGAAGAACTCCACTTGCGACCTTGAATAACTTTGTCGAAAAGGATCTTGAAGGTGTCGTATCCCATGTTCATATCCTTCCTTTTTATCCTTGGACTTGTGATGATGGGTTTGCTCCAACGGATTATCAAAAGGTGGAGACAAAGTATGGTTCTTGGGAGGACGTTGAAAATATTAAAAAAGATAAGATGTTTGATTGTGTCTTTAACCACCTCTCCTCTTCCTCTCCATTCTTTCAAAGAGCACTAGAGGGAGATAAAAAGGCACAGGCAATGTTTCATACCTATTCCGATGAAGAATATCAGACACCAGAATTTCAAGAAAATATTAAGAAGGTTGTTC
>JBFHGF010000230.1:0-5507 GCA_041583335.1 Bacteriovoracaceae bacterium | reverse complement strand
CTGAAGAACAAAAAGCTATTGTTCTTGGGACCGCGATATCTGTAGACTTCGATTACTTTGAAGACAATAGCAGCAGGGGAAGTCTCTTGGATATGGTGGATTAGTTGATGAGAATCATTGGATTTGCTTTTTTCTTCTTTTATACCTCTTTTTTTATCTACGCCAGTGAAACAGAGCTTTCCTTGAGTAAAGAGATTTATCAAAGCAAAGAGATGGGGTTTCTATCCCATGGAAATTATCTCACTATGAGTATTCATTTTCGACCGGTAAAAGCACTCCATCAATCTCTACAAGAAAGAGAGGGAGTTAAACTCAGAAGTCGTGGAGAGGCCCATATTACGGTGATCACACCGATTGAATTTTCTCAGGTCTTGAAAGAAAAAATCTCCATCAGAGAATTGGAGAAAATGGCCAAAGAAGCAAAGATTCAGGAGACACCCTTTGAAGTGATTTGCCTGGGTCAGGGAAAGAAAGTGATCAAGAAAAAAGAAGAGAGCACTTTCTTTATCGTGGTAACGTCTGAGCAGTTGCTACACTTTCGTCAACAAGTGGAAAAACTCTTTAGAGAGCGGGGAGGAAGAAAAGAAGCTTTTCAAGCCGATCACTTCTACCCTCATATTACGGTGGGGTTTACTAAGCGTGACCTTCACGAACAAGATGGTGTGATTAAAGGCATCAATTCTTGCTATGCCGGTCTAAGTATGATCCTATAGTACTTATTCTGTACTAGGGGACCCCTTATGAAATACTTCTTACCATTATTTTTGGCGCTGTTTTTTCTAAGCGCTTGTTCAACAACTCCTAAAGCACCGAAGTGGATGACTTACTCCAATCGTGTCGCTGAAGAATTTACTCGCGATTACTCCGCTCTCTATCCTGAACTGGGCTCAAGTCTTGGCTATCGCGAATTTGATAAATTGGGAAATAACCCCAGTCAACTATTAGATGAGAAGTATAAGGCCTTAGTGCATAAGTGGATTGCCCGTCTGGAAAAGGAACTGGCTCAAACCCAAGATAAGAACCTTATCGTGGACTTGAAAATTCTTTTGGATAACTCCAAACGCAATTTAAAATCCATAGAAGTGAATGAAAAATTAGGAATTATTCCCGTTCATCAGGCCAGTCAGAATGTGTATGGATACCTATTCCAACTCATAAATGATCAAGCTCCCGATCAGAGGAAAGAAGATGCCGTTACTCGTTTTAAGTACTATATGTCTGAAACAAAGACAAAGAATAACTTGATTGAAGCCTATCGTTCAGAGACAGAGCGCTACCAAAGAAAGTATAAGAAAAAGATCTACCCCTTTCGTGGAGAAGTCGAAAAGTATCTTGCCGACTCACCATTCTATGTTAAAGGCGTTGGCGAGTTATTAGCGAATTCTGGAAGGGATGACTGGAAGGTGCAATACCAAAACTTCAAAGCGGCCATCGATGTCTATGACAATTATATTCGCAATAAGATTCTCCCTTTGACAAGAAAGAGTCCGGTACTGCCCTTAGAAGTTTATAAGCTCTCACTCGCTTCAATTGGAGTGGAGAAGAATCCGCGAGACTTAATTAAACTAGGCAAGAGTGAATACAAGAAACTCTACAAAAAGTATGCGAAGCTAGCCAAGGAAATTGCTGAGAAATATAAGCTCTCTCGCGATGACCCGGCCTTTGTGGTTAATTTTATGAAAACCAAGCAGATCACAAGAAAAGAAGAGGCACGACAACTCTATGAAGCAGCATCTACGCGACTAACGAAGATAATTCATGATCATGAATTAGTAACTCTGCCTAAGTCACCTTTAAAAATTAGAATGGCAGGAGATGCAGAAAGTAAGGCCTCTCCTGTTCCCCATTTGGTTCCACCACCTCTTATTGATAATGATGGGATTCGTCCAGAGTTTGTGGTTCCCACTTCTTCAACAGGGCAAGTTCCTTTCAACGACTTTAGCTTTGCAGCAGCGGCGACCATTCTGACCGCTCATGAAGGAAGACCTGGACACGATCTTCAGTTTACACGAATGATAGAAAATCCACCTTCAACGATCAGGGCACGCTATGCTATGAACTCAGTAAATGTGGAAGGGTGGGCGCTCTATGCGGAAGATCTGGTCTATCCCTATCTCACGCTTGAGGAGAAGTTCTTTGGTGTTCAGATGAGGTTGTGGCGTCAGGCCCGCTACTTCCTAGATCCAATGGTGCAAACAGGGAAGGCAAGTGCCGCAGATGTTATTCGTGTTTTCAATGGAGAGCTTGGAGTCTCGCAAACTATGGCCACCCTTGAGTATCAAAGATACGCCTTCAGAAGTCCGGGACAGGCCACGGCCTACTTTCAAGGTTACTTAAATATTTTGAAGATTAAAGAAGACTTAACTAAGGAATATGGAGAGATGAATGTAAAGTGTTTTAACGATACTCTTCTCTCCTTTGGACTTCTTCCCCACAAAGATATCCTGCTTTTTAAAGATCATTTCAAGCACTGTGTTCAGTAATTAAGGCGGGCCCTGATAAAGGGCCCTTGCTGCCAACATTGCCACAAATTCCTTTCAAATTCGATTAATTTGCCTATGCGAACCCTTATCTAAGTATCTGAATTTAAAAGCTTTGTTTTTAATTCTGTGAGATTGAGTTTACTTCATTAAGAATGTTAATAAATAGCTTTAGTTGTCGATAAGGATTCTATGAAAAATCTATCTCTTCTTTTTGTATTTTCTGCTCTGACGATTACCTCTTGCTCTCCAAAGCGTTCTTCGGGTGAACGCACTACTTTAGGAGTAAGGATGCCGGAAGTCTCTTCGCTCCAAGCGATAACTCCGGCCGTTACGGCGAGTACGCCTTATATCAACACTGGAATTTGGGGATTAGAAACTCCGACGAATTTATCTGAAATTGATTGTTTTGGGGTAGCGGTAACTTTTCCAGAAGAGACGAATAATAGCTGCCATCTCCTTGATGGAGGAAGTATTGATCTCGATGAAATGTTTGGCACTGTCGGTGCGGGAAGTTTACTTCAGGCCGATATCACCTCAGGGGAAGCGCGCTATATTCAAGTCTTTGGTTTTGCCACTGTTGATGGCACATGTCCAAAGGAAGTGACTAACCTGACGAAGGCTCAGATGTCCCAATCATCACCACCCGTTATTTTGGGGGGAACTCTGATTGATGTGGAAGGTGAGAGCATGGAAGTTGAGGTGGGGATTTCAATGAATTCTCCCATTGTAGTTAATGACTGTGCTGGCGATTGGTATGCGTGGGAAGAGGGGACACCAACAAGTAACGCTTTTAATATTGAAAATGGATACCTAACTGTGGTTGGTGATAATTTGGGGTCGGCCCATTCGGCCAAGGTAGTTGATGCTTCCGGAAATATCACTGAACTCTATATTGAATCTAAGAATAATAATGGTATCGCCATGAAGGCCCTAAGCGCGCTAGATTTGGCAGTGAGTTCGGTTTATGAAATTTTTATTTCCAATGCCTATGGGCAGGCCATCTTTAATATTACCGTCGGTGGAACTTCGGCCGGTGGTATTCCTGATATCGGTGCGGCCGTAGGTGAAACACTGGTGTGGGATGGAACCGCATGGGTGGCAACCAATGTAAGTAGTGGTCAAGTTTATTCCGGATCTTGGGATCCTACATCCGCTATTGCTCCTAACCTATCGTCACCGGTTAATGGAGAATACTATATCGTCTCAGTCGCTGGGACATCGATTGATATTGGTGATGGGTCAGGAGTTCGAGACTGGGCCATAGGCGATTGGATTATTTATAATAGCTCAACTAATACGTGGGACAAAATAGACAACTCCAATAACGTTCAGAGCTTCAATGGAAGAATTGGTGTTGTCACCCCTGTGGCCAATGACTACACCTGGGCCATGATCGATAAATCGGTTTCAACGATTGATGATATTTCTGATATCGACCTCTCTACACCTGCAACAACAGGGCAAGTGCTGAAATTTAATGGTACCACCTGGACTCCATCAGATGATCTTGCTGGAGGAGGAGCGGCCTCGGTAACTTCTACAGAAATTGCAGACGCATCCATCGTCGATGCGGATATAAGTGCAACTGCGGCCATCGCATGGTCTAAAATTGATAAAACGGGTGTCGTTCCCGCTGATGTAGGGCTAGGTAACCTAACGAATGATGCTCAAATTCCTCTATCATTTCTCGACATTAATACCGCGTTAGGAGTTTCTGACTCTGCTGTTCCTTCACAAAATGCAGTGAAGGTATATGTGGATAGTATGGTGTCAGGTGCGGGAACAGTTACTTCCATTACTGGAGGTATGGGCCTATCTAATGGACCTATTACCACTTCAGGAACGCTAGATATTAATGTGGATGATGTCTCGGTTGAAGTGATCTCGGATATTCTTCAAGTTAAAGATGGAGGGATTAACTCCATGAAGATTGCCGATGGATCGATCATGCCCGCGGACATCGCCAATGTTCAAGATACTCAGGTTATGATGTCCTGTAGTGATGGTCAGATTTTAAAAAATAATCTTGGAGCTTTAGGTTGTACTTCAAGCTTCGTTGAAATGTCGGGAATGATTGGAATTGGAATGGCCATACCAGCGCGTATGTTGGATGTTATGGGAGATATCGGAAGTAGTGCTTCCATTTATGCAAATAGCTTCTTGGGAATGGGTGGGGGCTCTGCCAGTAGTCCCAGTTATTCTTTTGATACGGATATGATGACGGGATTCTTCTCTCCTATGCCAAATGTTATCGGCGTATCCCTTGGGGGAACCACCGCTTTTAAATTTGATGGGGGAAGATTAATTTCACCTGCAAGCGCAGGCGCTGCAATCGTTTCCAACACAGGAAGTGCAACGGCCCCAACTTATAGTTTTGCAACTTATCAAGACACCGGAATGTATCTGAATCAAGCATCCGGAGCTCTTAGCTTTTCCATGGCCGGAATGGATAAAATGGTCGTCGATGCCACGGGTAATATTGGTATTGGAACCAATGCTCCTGCCTACAATCTTGAGGTGGCGGGAACGATTGCGGGAACCAATGCCTATACTCAAACTTCCGATATTCGATATAAAAAGGATTTCGAGCGAGTGAATTTTGATGGAGAAAGTGCCCTTGAAAAAATAGCTAAGCTCAATGGTTATTATTACTACTGGCGCTTAGATGACTTTCCTGAAAAGAGTTTTAAAGAGGGAAGAGATTTGGGAGTTATCGCTCAAGAGGTTGAAGAGGTATTTCCTGAGGTTGTAAATACGGATAGAAATGGATTTAAGTCCGTTGCTTATTCAAAATTGATTTCACCTATTATTGAGGCGATCAAAGAACTCTTTGCCAAAGGTGAAGCGGATAAATCGGAACTTAAGAGGGAACTTGCTTCGGTAAAAGAAGAGAATCAAATGATGAAGAGCTATCTTTGTGCCAAAGATCCGTACGCTCCGTTTTGTGAATAATCTAAACTCATTAAGGGACTAATTTACAGGTCTTTCTTTAAGCGTACAGGCGTTGCATTGGCCGGATCCTCT
>JBFHGF010000229.1:0-5522 GCA_041583335.1 Bacteriovoracaceae bacterium | reverse complement strand
TGAGAACGAGAGAAGTCTGATTATCGATATAATAGGAGTCATACTGAATTTTCTCACTGGCCGTAGCACTATAGGGCAGACATACTTGGGCCAGACCAGTAATCCCAGGGAGAACTTCCTTTCTGCGCACGTAATGAGGTACTTCTCTATCGAATTCTTTCACAAAGCAAGGTCGCTCAGGTCTTGGCCCCACAAAGGCCATATCCCCAATAATGACATTAATTAACTGGGGTAATTCATCCAAATGGCTCTTTCTAAGAAAGTTTCCAAAAGGCGTAATGCGACAATCATTTTCAAGGGCAAGAACCGCTCCTGTTTTCTTCTCAGCATCGACTACCATAGAGCGAAATTTATAGATGCTAAACTCCTTACCATTACGACCTACTCTCACCTGGCTATAGAAGACAGGTCCCGGCATCAAGACTTTTATGGCAAGGGAAATAGCAAGCATAATTGGGGCGATAGCGACAAACACCACCAGGGCCAAGATCCGCTCAAAGGCATTGCTTAAATCCCGATCAATCATTAATTTCTTAAATAATGGTGAATTAGAAAAGAAGAGGCGTTGCATATCGAAATTTTGAATATCAAGACTCTTCGTATTCATGGTCGCGAGAGGTGGCATGGGGATTCCTCCTTAAGGTTTGGGATAGTCACTGCAAAAACAAATTTTATTGCTCGTAATTAATAACTTAGCTGGAAGAAATTGCGGATGAGGAAATATAAGAATACGAATAATAAAATCTAGAATTCGATATGATTAATGTCAGAAGTAAAAGGAAGGGCAAGCGCCCTTCCTTTATTTTTTTGATCGTGATGGATTAATTTCTAATATTGAAGACATGGCCCAAACTTGAATTGATAAAGTGTCCTGATATATGAAGCTCTCCCTCATGCTCAAGTACCTTCAATTCAATTATATTTTCATTTTTCCAATCGATGGCCTTAATGATACCGAAGTTGGTATTGAATACGGGATTTGTAAAAATCACCATGGCATTATCATTAACCAAAGACATTTCAACATTATCTATCCCCTGTTCAATTCTCAGAGTCATCATATAGTTTCCAACCTGCACAGGGTAGGTGCCTAGTATCTCTTCAAGCACAAGCTCTTTACTCACGACCCCTTCATAGAGATAACCATTGCTCACCCTCTGTTTTCCCACAAAGGGGACGGCCCCAAAACGTTTAGTGTAGAAAGTCCCCTTAATCTCAGTTGAATCAAAATCAATATCAAACTTAAATTCAGGAGCGGCCAGATCATTGCGATCTTCAAAAAGACGAATATTACTTAATACCGAATGACCAAGTAAAACGGCGCCTTTAAACTTAAACTTAGTAGATCTCAAAGTTGAGGAAACAAAATTGAGCAGAAGTCCATTTGTTTGGTCTGCAGAAGAAATCACAAGGTGATCTAATCTAAGAATACGAGCGGCTTCAGCATCTTGCAGTTCAATATCATAAATTCCTTCAAATCCTCTAACAAAAGTAAGGTTCTTAACCGTTAACTTCTTAATGAGCTCTACTGCACTTTGGAAAATATAGTATTCATCTCCCTGGGTCTTAATATGAGATTTGGCAAAGAGACCAAAACTAATCACCTCTTCAATATCTTTATGCTCAGTAAAGGAGTCCATCATCCCATGAAGCGCCCCTAAGAATTTATAGCGCGAGTTTTGAGAGGTTTGTTGTTTAAACAGGTTGGTTAGGTTTTCAGCTTCTAGCGGAGTGTATTTGATATACTCAATTGAAATATCAGCGAGAAGGAGGAGCATGTCACGGCCCGACCAACTCTGACGTCCATCTATGGCCACATAGAGAGGGGCCACAACAGAGAGTTTTTCATAGAGGTTCACTACCACTTCTTCACGATATTCATTTTTTAAAACATCTTTCAGAACATAGACAAACTCTCCTCGTGCATCAAGATCAACTTTTCTAAGCTCCGAGATCATCTCATCAAGGTGCCTATCACAAAGGGGGATACGCTCGTCAGCTAAGCAGCTTTTCATAAGCTCAATGGTGTGATCGAGTTTAGGAGAGATGGCATCCGTATTAATAACAAAACCTGCAAAAAGAATGATCAGTATTATATTTTTCATAAACTTGTCTCCGTTATATTGATTTATAGGTTATTCACATCCAAAATTCCGTCAGTGCTGTAGTCGATATTTGTACCCATCGCTAGTCTAAAGTCTTCAATTTTGGCAAGAGTTTGATAATGAGAAACAATAAAGCTTCTAAAGTTTCTGATGGAAGTCACTGCAGTCTTCACGTAATCGGCAAGGTGTAATTGCCCATATTCGTAATTCGTTCTCACTCCAGCACTAAAATTGAGGCTGTCACGACTCTTCTCTTCACGAATTTGCTGAAGCCTATGAGCATTCTTTAACTGGGCCAATCCATTAACAGCACCATGACGAGTTGAAATGGCCGAGAGTTTCATTTCTTCAAGCGCAACTTCCTTTTCGGCCTTGGCCACCTTTACCCGTTGGGGATAGCTCATGTTAAGGCCACTAAAAGATAAAATAGACCATTTAACTAACTTCACATTCTTCTCGGACGCATGATACATCCAGTACTTCGCCTTGTAATTCTTACTTTTATCGAAGGCCAGCTCAGATAAATACTTTGTAGTAGTAACATCATCGGCAACCGACTTTAGGAAACGATTATCTTGGCCAAGGATCAATTCCGTATCGGGACCATAACTTAGCATCGAATTAAGAGCGGCCCTCTCCTTGATCACCACATCTTGAAAAGTGAGGCTCTCTTTTTGAAGAGAGAGGATCGTTGCTTCCAGCGTACGACGGTTTTCTTCAGCTTGATCCCCATCTCCATAAGACTCATAGAGTTCATTATAGAGGGAGACCTCCAAATCAATGGTATTGAGGATAAACTCATTGGTTAAAATATCAAAATAAAGTTTTGATACCTCATTGGCCAATTGATCTTTTGCGTAGAGAAAAGTCCAATACTCAGCATTCTTCAATGCTTTATTCTTTTGAATATTATAGAACTTCGTGGGTAAAGAAAGGACCACATCAATGGCCAAAGGGGCCCAAAGGTAAGTGGCCCCCATACTGATACCCAAAATGGTTCCTGTACTTATGGGGTTAATGGCAGCACGAGCAATAGAGACATTCTTCTTGGCCACAAAGTATCGTTCATAGGCATTGGCCACATCCAAGTTGCGCTCTTTATTCAATTGCTTGATATGAGAGACATGGAGGGCATCTGCATCTGAGTCCAGATATGCAAATAACTGATCTTCCAAGTTATCGGGAAGTGCATAGGAAGCAGGAATTAAGAATATAAGTAATAGTATGAGAATAATGGGGTTACGATTCATTTTCTGCTCCTTATCTTAAGCACGAGGAATATCATTAGAGATCATCGGGGTACCTAAAACTCTTTTTAGGCCGATATAGAGCATTTCAAGTTCATAATCCATGCTGGTCAATGCTCTTTGCGCAGCGAGGACAGAAAGTTCGGCCTTCTTTAAGGCAATTTTCGTCCCCCTCAAGTCATTGTACTCATCAAGCCTCATCTCATAATTAGTATGGGCCATTTCGACAAGTCGCTCTTGAATAACCATTTTCTTATACTGGTTTTCAATCAACTTATAGAGTTTGGATACTTGATTCCTCATCTCATAAGTTGCTTTCTTTTTTTCATTCTGAAGTGACCTAACATTACTTCGTGCAATAGAATTACGAGCAAAGTAATCAAGCCCAACTCCACTCCAGCTCAACCAACTAATGGCCACACCTTTTTTCATTTTCATCGCGGCGCTAATGGAATAATCAAAAGCATCAAGTTCTTTTGCATTGTTAAGGGCAATTTCTTCAGCAACAGTTGCAGACTCAGGAAATTCGAGTTCTCTGTTATAGAGTTCTTCTCTCTCCAAAATAAGCTCTGTATCATTTGGGACTTCTAACGCCAATTTAAGGGCCAACTCATCGGCCACCATCAGTTGTTCGGCATTAAGATAGACCTCTCGAGCATTGAGAGCGGCCGTTTTAGCTTGGTAGTACTGAGAAAAGTCGAGGGCCCCCAGCTCATAGGCTTCTAGCGTATCGGCTTCAATCTCTTCTAACATCAACACTTCCTTAGCAAAATCCGGAAGAAATCCCTTATGCATTTGATAGAGGAAATAATTCTTTTCCAAATCTTCAAGTAAGTTTCTCTTCACAACCAAACGATTAAGGCCCGCCGCTTCCGCAAGGTCCCGAGATGCCGATGCTGTAAAATAACGTGAAGGCTCAGGAATAATCGTCCTTAACACCACATACTGATAATTCATTAAAAAGAGATCAAAGCTTAGATTGGGCAGAAGTCCCAAAGTCATCGCTCTCGCCTCCTGTTGCGCTCTGATATAATTTTCATAGGAGAGGGCCAGTGAAGTATTACTGGTAATCACCTCTTTCTTTGCTTGCTCTAAATTGAAAGAAGTTTGTGCAATAACACTGACACTTAAAAATACTCCTAGAATAAATACGCTTAATTTTCTGCAAACCATTTTTCCTCCCTGGTAATACGCACATTGATGCATAGTTTTATTGATGATTGGCCGCCCACCAAAGCAAAGAGTTTTCGCCTATAAACTCAATGGCATGGGAGCGATAGTTACTTAAATTTTCATATAATTTTTTTGGGGAACGGTACTTGATGCTAAAGAGTGCTTCATGCTTAGTTTCATCACTAAAAACACTTCCAAAGCAATTGTAATCACCATGAACATAACTCAATTGCTCTACATATTGACCCTTCATCGCAAAGGTGTTGCCACAGAGATTTACTCCACTTCTAAGAAAGCTTGGATAGGCACGAACCATTGATCTTGAAGAGGAATCTTTTAATTGATTATAAGCAATCCATTTCCCTGAGTTATAGACATTTTGCGCTTTGAGAAAGTATCCCTCTTCTCCCAGGTGGGAAAAGTCATACGAAGTATTATCCCGCTGGACATTAGTAATGACACCCGCTTCATATTTCCTGAAAAGGGGTATTCGATTAGGATTCCAAACACTGCCACTCAGAGTAGAAAAGAAATAGCGGCCTCCAAAGCTCATCACTTGTGAAAATGAATTTCCCACCTCCAGATAGCGGGGAGTGGTCCCCTTTCCCTCCACCACGTAGGCCGTTGGAAATTCTTCCGATGTGTTGTGAACCATAAAGAAAAGTTCATCTGAGAGATCAAAAGATTTAAGGGTCACATTCTTTCGATTATCGAGGCCTAAAGTGACGACACTATTTTGTTTGATATAGAGAGGGTAATTAACGCCATAATTATCGTCATAGTACATAAATAGTGCTCTTCCCGCAGCCATGGCCACGGGTCTAAGCGCAGTGGTACTAATCCCTTGCGCCTTAAGCTGAGAGATGACTGCCACAGAAATATCGATAAGGGCATTATCTTTAAGGGAGAGAAGCTTCATCTCACTTGGAATCCATACCAATTCGTTATCAATCCCGCCATCTGTTGACTGACCAAGAGCAGGTTCCATAATTCGATC